>JAAXUL010000319.1 GCA_013336035.1 Chloroflexales bacterium | reverse complement strand
ATCGAGCAGGCAGACACGCCAACCCGTCTGGGCTCGGAACAGAATCCGCCGCTCACCGTGTACGACACCTCCGGCCCCTATACCGATCCCGCTGCCGACATCGATCTGTTGCTGGGCCTGGCGCCATTGCGCCGCCGCTGGCTCGAGGAACGTGGCGACACCGAACGGCTGCCGGGTCCCAGTTCCGCCTATGGCCGGCAGCGTGCCACCGATCCGGCGCCGCCACCCGCCGAGCACCGCAACGGCACCGCGCCCGCCGAGAGTGAGCCGCCCTTCCCAGATCCCGCCGCGCGCCGCAACGGCACCGCGCCCCCGCACGCCACCAGCGAGCCGCCCTTCCCCATCCGCTAGATAGCCCGGGGCGCCCGGCCCGAGGGGCGCCCCAAGGAGAGCACCAGCTATGCGTATCGCCTCCGTCACCGTCACCTACGGCCGCACCCTCGACATCCCGAGGTACGGCGAGGCCCGCCTGGAGATCAGCCTCACCGCGGAGGCCGAGCCGGGCGACGAGATCCGCGGCCCCGAGGAGCTGCGCGAGGCCCTCGACACTCTCTGGCAGACAGCCCGCGCCAGCGTCCGCGAGCAGGGCCAGGCCCTCCTGGCACAGTCCACATCGTAAGGATCAGCGCCCCGCCCCTGTGCAGCCGCGCCGGCGCTGGTGGCCCCGCCGCCCGCGCCGGCCCACCGAGACTCCTATGCAGCCACTCGATCACCGACGTCGACATCCGCGCGACCTTCCGCGCCTTCGCCATCGACCAGGACGAGGCGAGCCAGCACGGCCGCACCCCCGCCTTCGCCGTGATATGCAACCAGATCAGCGCTGCCCTTGTCCAACGACGGCCAGGCCGGCGCCCTGGCGGCAGTGCTCGACCAGATCTCGCCGACATCGACGCAGGCCGCGCCGCGGTGGCCGGGCTGCGCGGCCTTATCTGAGCGCCGCGCCGTTGACAGCATTATCTTATAGGCTCTATAATCCTCTACAATCATCTACAAAGAAGTCCTCTATGAATAACTCCGCTGCCTGCGCCGCCCGGAGGAGCTATGGGCAAAGACAAAATGATCAGACTTGCGCCAACTTTCACCGACACCATTGCACAGGCTGAGATCTCCCTGGCGGAGCTCGCCCGCGAGGCTGACCTCTCCCAGTCCACGATCCACGCGCTGCGCAACCCATCCCAGCACCCCCATCGCAAGGGCGGTATGCAGGCCAAGACGGCGTGGAAGCTGGCGAATGCCTTCGCCCGCCGAGCCCAGATTACCCCCCAGGAGGCGTACCGCAAGCTGATTATCGAGGAAGAGCGGTGATCCGCGCCGGGCGGCGGTGGCTCACGCTGTGCCGCGGCGGGAAGTCGCTGCGGACGACGAGAGCGCTGCTCTGCCGCGAGAGCGCTGTCACCAGCGCGCCAGGGGCCGGCTATGAGCACCTACCCCGAGCACAACGAGACGGCCGCCGCCGTCGAGCGCATCGCGCGCCACCTCGGCGACGACCAGGCGCTCGCCCGCGAGGCCCTACACCTGGCAGCCCAGCTCATCCGGCGCGACGAGCGTCAGGCCCACGAGCGGCTGACCCGCCTGCTGCACCTGGTGGACGTGGGCGAGCTGCTGTCGGCCGCCAGCATCAGGCTGGAGCTGGAGGCCGCCGCCGGCCTCGCAGTGGATCTCGACGGGAAGGGGGCAATCGGGCGGCACCACAGCGCGGATCTGCTCGATCACGCTGGCTTTGAAGGTCGTCTCGGCGTCAGGCTTTTTTTATATGGCGCGGGCGCACCACTTTGGGACGGGCCTTCAGTTTATAGGCGACCAGCTTATGGAGGGCGGCATACTGCATCTGCACTCTATGGCGCTCGGCCAACCAGGTCTGGATCTCGCCGTAGGAGGCAAAGCCCTCCGGCTGCGCCAAGCGCTGCTGCAAGGCCACGAGCACGTCCGGGGGGACGCAGCAGGTTTTCCCAGGTGGCACGTAGCGGTCCAGCAGACGTTCGCGCCCGCCCTCCGTATACAGGGTCAGCCAGGTCCCAATCGTCTCGCGGTGCACCCCGAGCAGGGTCGCCAGGGCGGTGCGGGTCCGAGCCTGCCCGCTGGCGACCAGATACAGGGCGTGGAGCCGTTGCTGGTTTTTGGGGTCCCGCTCCTGCTTCATCAAGGCCCGCAGTTCCTCCGCGGTTTCGGCAATCACCGGCATCGCCTGATACATCCACGCTCTCCCTAGCTCGTGCCTTACGCTGCCCCAGGGACAGGATACCACGGCTTTGTCGGTCCCTCAAATCCAGTTGGTATTAGATGCCAGAGAGTTACAGCCTTCGTTCAACTATCACTGTTGCCTTCGCCGCATCAAAGTCATACTGATCGGGGGATGTCTCGTCGCGCATTTGCCGGACGTAGTCGAGTATACGTCGGACTTGTCGGCAGGCTGCTGCATCACAACCTTAGTGAACTGGTGCTCGAGCCGCTCGTTATAAACAGGTCTGCCAAGATTTTTTCGGAAAAAGTCCCGCTAAGGGAAACCGCCCGTTTCCTGTATTGGAAGAACTAAAACGCGATTCTTGTCCTGTCTACGACCCCGTCATCTGCGCGGGTTCATCCCTGTTCGTCGAAGAATCCTGGACGCAGAATCAACGAATCCTGTGCGCTTCTCTCTGGTATCCACGCTCGCGCTCAGGCTCCATCCTCCTCGTCGGCCTCTGGAGGCATGGGCCGTCGCGGCCTGGTGAGCCGCACGCCCTCGTTGGCGACCTTCGCCCGCTCGACGTAGCGACTGGGCGTGTCGAAGTTGGCCCAGCCGCCGGCGTCGCGGAGATCCGTGATCGGCGTGCCGGCCTGGGCCGCGCGGGTCGCCCAGCGGTGGCGGCAGTCGTGCGGCGAGAGCGTGGCCACCCCGACGACCTGGCCAAGCTGGCGCACCCGCAGCTGCATCGCCCGCACGCCAAACGTGCCCTCCAGCGGCCCCTCGCGGCTGCCGCCGATCAGCAGCGCCGCCTCCGGCGCGGCTCCCGCCCGGTCCCGGCGCAGGAAGGCGCGGGCCGCGCGCAGGGTGGCGGGGGTGAGCCGGTGGACCTGCGAGAGATTCACTTTGGGGCGGTAGAAGGTGAGGCTCCGCGCGTCGAGGTTGATGTCCCCGATGGTCAGCCGGGCGATCTCCCCCACGCGCAGCCCGTGGTCGAGCAGCAGACACATGAGCAGCGCGTCGCGGCGCCCGATGGGCGTATCGGGCTGCTGCGTGAGCTGGGCGACCTGATCGTCATCAAGCGGCGTGGGCTCGGCCTTCTTCGCGCCAATGCGGGTCGGAATCTGCTGCTGCACACGGTGGGCATCGACGTTGCGCGCGGCCATGCCGCCGAAGCCGCGGATGGTGCTGATGCGCTGGAACACGCCGGGGTCCAATGCACCGGCGGTCATCGCCAGCTTGCAGTAGCGCTTGACCGTGGCCAGACGCACGTTGATCGACCCGATGGCGAAGCCCCGGTTGAGCTGCCAGTCCACGAAGCCCTGCACGATGCCCCAGGTGGTGTTGCGCCAGGCGTCGGGGTGGTAGGGCAGGCGGGCACCGACGCTGACCACGCTGGCGGGATCGATGGCACGCACCTCGCTCAGGTACATAGCGAACAGGGCGAGGTCGCCCTCGTGGCGCCGGGTGGTCTGCGGCGAGAGGCGGCTCCAGTTCTCGCGGAAGAGATGGTGGGCCGCAGCCTCGTCGGCGGCCTGGGCCGCCTCAGCGTGGATGGCTGCCTCCAGCTGGGCCAGATCGCGCTCGACATACGCAGCGGTCGGCACGATGGCGACATCGACGCGGATCGGCTCAGGCATCGCGGGCTCCCTGGGCGCAGCGGCCAATCTGAAAACACTTTACACTTTTGGCGGCCATCGTCACCGAGTGCGCACCTGGCCCGCTCATGCCCCGGTCGCAGGGTGCAGGCGTCGGGCCAGAGGTCGAGGCCAATCAGCGTCAGCAATGCTTGGACGTTTGAGCTACTACGTATTTCTGTTCAAAATACGAACTAGCACGAAGATACTATACACCCGGTTTCCTCCGCTGGCAACCCCCGCACCATACCTGTCACTGCCCCTGCGGTGAGCGGCCCGCCCCACCCAAGTCGTAGCTCCGCAAGAACCCGTGTCAAGGCTTTTCTGCATGCACCCAGGCATGCTGCCGACGATGCGCCCCGCCTCCCGCTTCAGCGAATAGCTGTTCGCCCCACTCAATCATGCTGCTGGCGCAATTGGGAACCATGCGAGGATTCAGGATGGTCGCGCCACGGCGATCAAGTGCCTGCGCGTGGGGAGCGTAGCCCCGACGGCACAAGTAATAGAGAGCAGCTCTGCTTTTTGAAGGCTGCCCCGCCCGTACACCGGTGAGCGTCTCGCGACAGGTTCGGGGTGGCCTCCTTTGTCCTCTGTCGACTCCCCCTTTGGAGCTGAGCGGTTCATAGAGCGGCTCGCTACTGCCGCAGTCCCATGCGGACGGCCTCGAGTAGGCCCGGCTCATGGACGAGTCGGGCCACCACCGTATCGAGCCCCGGTGGCACTGCTGACGCCGGGAGCAGCTTCAGCACCAGCGGAAGCAGCGGGTAATCAAGGCGGGCGGCGATCTCCAGCAGGTCCGTGAGGGCCAACTGCCGCTCACCGCGCTCATACTTGGAGATGGTCGAGCGGTCTTTCCCCAGCCGCTCGGCAAAATCCGCCTGGCGCAGCCCAAGGGACATCCGCAGTTCACGCAAGCGGGCGCCGATCAGCCGATCCCAGTCATCGGCTGCGCTCGCCTGTGACGGCACGGGAGTCACAGCAGTCGCTCCTGGCGTGGCGGCAGAGCGTCGTCGTCGCCGGGGAGATACTCACGCGCGCGCTCCGCAATCCAGGCAAGCGCCTGCTCATAGGCCGCCGCTGGCAGCGCATCATAGCGCTGCGTCCCCAGTTCAGCCTTGAAGCGGGCGATCAGCATGCTGTAGATCTCTTTCTGGTGTTTCTTCTGGTAGCGCGCCCCAATGCGCTTGAGGCTGCGGAGGAGAAACTCTGCCTGGGCTGGCGTTACTGGGATGAATTGCCGCAAGTCCTCGACGATTTCCTCGACGACGCTGACCCGATCCTCCAGGTGTTGCTGCGCGGCCACGATCTGGCGGATCTGCTCGCCAAGCTGCGCGAGCTGGAGGTGGCCCTGGTCCTGCTGGGGTACGCCAGCGCGGGTAATGTAGATCGCGGCGAGGATATCCGCGACCTCGGTCTGGTACGCCACCAGCCGATCATACACATCCGCCCCAACTTGATCAGGCGAGATGGTGGCCAGCCAGAAGGCCACATACTTGTGGAGGAGCACATCGACTTCCAGGATGCGGCCACTGACCGGGACGCGGTCGCGGCGCATGCCACGGCTCAGGACCGGATGCTTGAGCAGGCGTTCGGTCTGCCGGCGCGCGTTCAGGCCAAGCCGCTCACAGACCAGGCGCACGGGAACCGCCATCCCTTCGCCGGGGCGAAAGACGGCGAGCAGCTCATCGCCTGAGACGGAAAACTGGGCATACTTCTCAGGGACTGGGAGTTGGCGCGGGTCGTCCACAAGCTTCCCTTCCGACACATCGTGCGCCTCATATGGGCCAAATTGGCCCCACAAGGATAGCACATCAGTACGGGCACTGTCAAGAGGGGCCAAATTGGCCCCTCTTGGGTGCGCTTCAGGGCACGGTGCGGGCCAAAACGGCCCGCAGGATGTGCAGTTGAGTGCGGGTTAGGGGCCATTTTGGCCCCTTTGCCCTCAACGGGATCGTATGTTTTCCGTCTCCAATGAACTCCGACGGCTCATCTGAGGCGCACTTCAGCATCCCCAAATAACAAGTAAAATAGAGTTGCTCTGGTTATCCGAAAGGCCCGCCATGCTCGTCACCACGCTCGCAGTGCTCCACGGACAGGTCGCCGATGCGGAGGAGGAGGTGTGCGAGTCGCTCAGGGTTACCGTGCCCCTACCCGACGGGCCGCGAGGTCTTCTAGTGACACTGGTCAGTATCGAGGATGCCGCGTTCCACCTGGCGTACACGGCCTTGGTCGCATATGCGCTCGCGTTGGATAGTGAGGGCCGCCCGACCGGCGTGGATCTCCTGCATCCACTGACCAAGCTGACGCCGAACGAGCAGGTCGTGGTGCGAACAGCTCTCGTGCGCCAGTCCTGGGGCGCCTGGGCGCGCGCACCCCAGCACCTCCGGGCCCTCCTTGGTCGGCCTGACCCGCCGGTGCTCCTCGCTGATGCTGCCCGGCAGCTCGGCACCCCCCTGCCGACCCTGGCCAACGCCGCTGTCGGCGAGCGCCTGCCCACCATCCGCGCCGGCGACCGGCACCTGGTCTACCTTGTCACCGTCGTAGAAGCCCAAGACCGCGGGTTGCTCCACTTCCAACGCGGGCGGCCGCGGCGGCATCCGTAGCTGATCGATATGTCTTTCTTTCAATATGCATACGGCGCAAATAATGCTTGAGTACCCAGGCGCTGGGCACCCAGTTGGTCATAATCGCGCAGAGTTCGGCCGGCTCGCCGGGCTTGGGGGTGGTCCAGGTGATGGCCAGATGGCACTGCCAGTCGGCCTCCTGGGTCAGCCGGACATTGGTGTAATAGCGCCGCTGGCCGGGGCGAATGCCCAACTGGTCCAGGGGCACCTGACGACCATCACGGAAGGTAATAAGGGTGTTGTTGGCCAGGCGGATCATATAGCGCCAGCGCAAGGCGGCGCAGAGTTTGGCCCATTCGCGGCCGCGAAAGCCCCGATCGGCGAGAAAGGTGACGCGGCGGGTGTTGAACGTCAAGTAGATCTTCCACCCGCGGGGCCTCACGGGAGATGCGGAAGAGCCGTTCGACAAAGAGGTGCTCACGGGCGAGGAGGGTATAGACCGCATCGGCGCTGCCCGGTGGGAGCAGGGCCAGGAGCTGCGCGAGGAGGACGCCGGGCTATTGCGCGACCATCGTTTGAATGGCGATTACCAGCTGGGGGTCCACGTCGGGGCACTCCGGGTGCAGGTAGTTGGCCAGAAAGAGCAGGTTGCCCCGCTGCACCCGACATCCCTGCTCAGGCGTTCGTTCAGACCCATTTCGCAGTCTGGATGGGAGGAGATACGGTATTGATTGTCAAGCCCCAATCACTGAGCAGGGCGGGCCTACGCCATTGTCGCCGACCGGTCAAGACCAGGGCAAGCGCCCGCTGGGCCATCAGCGGCGGCGCTTCGCGCACCGTCTCTGGGCCCGCGGGCGGTCTTGACTCGGCCGGCGGTACTCCTGGCGTCCCGCCTTGCTCAAACAGCCAACTGCTCGAGGTGGTCCGGCTCTGGCGCTCGGTAGTGCTCGTTCTTCTTTACCAGTGCCCAGGCCAGATGCAGCAGCTTGCGCGCAGCGGCACAGCGTGCTACCTTCGTCGGTTTGCCCGCCGCGCGCAAGCGTTGGTAGAAACTGCGGATGGTCGGATTGTAGCGAGCTGCACTCAGCGTCGCCATGTACAGCGCCGTGCGCAGGCGCCCGTTCCCGCCGTGGCCAATCTGCGCCCGTCCACGCACGCTCGTGCCAGATTGGTGTTCCAATGGGGCTAGCCCGGCGTAGGCCGTCAGCTGCTCAGGCGAGCGGGCAAGCGTGAAGTTCAGCGTCCCAACCAGCAGCCAGGCCGTTGTCACCAGACCAAGCCCCGGCGTCGAGAGCAGCACCGCCGCCGAGCTCGCCCAGGCGCCGTCGCGTAGCACCTGCTCAATCTCGCGCTCTAGACTATGGACTTGCGCATCCAACGCGGCAATCACGGTGTCGAGCGCTTCGAGCGCCGAGGCGATCGCAACCGGCCACTGAGTGAGGGCGTGGCGCTGGTTGCGGGCCTGGGTGCGCATATGCAAGAGGCCGTCGCGCACGATGAGACGCTGGCGCAGCTCGTGGTAGACCTGCTCTGGCGGGCTCCAAGGGGCAGGCTGGCGCTCGGCAGCAAAGCGGAGGAGCAGGTGCGCATCAAGCGTGTCGGTCTTGGCGCGGCGTGGCAGTGAGCGAGCAAACAGGGCGACCTGGCCGGGATTAAGCACGCTGACGGTGTAGTGGGCCTGGTGCAAAGCGACGGCCAGTGCAATCCAGTAGCTGCCGGTCGCTTCGACTACCACCAGCGTGGCGGAGGGAGCGACTCCCGTTGTGCCGAGCCGCTGCTGGAAGGTGGCAAAGCCAGCTTCAGTCTGCTCGAAGGACACAGCCT
>JAAXUL010001085.1 GCA_013336035.1 Chloroflexales bacterium | reverse complement strand
CTCAGCCTGCTCGCACAGGACTACCGCTACGAGCGGATCGCCCAGGAGCTGACGATCAGCATCAACACGGTGCAGACCCACATCCGCAACCTCTACGCCAAGCTGGGCGTGAACCGGCGGGCACAGGCGATCGCCCAGGCGCGCGATCGGGGGCTGCTCTAAGCACCTACCGGACGCGACGAGCGGGCAGCTACTCGCCATTGCTCACGTCCGCGTATCCTGGTGGGCTCATTCCAGGCGAACCTCGACGTGGCGCATCGATGGCGATCACTGGCTCGACGCAGCCGCCTTTTCGCGTCTCGCCCACAAGGCAGACAGCGGTTCAGCCAGATGGCCATACTCTTCTAGAAGCTTAGTGTCTTTCTAACAGCACGAGAATGCGCGGTAAGTTCGACCAGCCAGCCCTGCGAGGCTACCTCCTTGGCCGATCATGCCGTGTACCGCTGTCCCGCACCGGAGCCGCAGGGACTGGGCTCAGCCTATCTTTGGCGCCGCTATGCATTTGTCTTCCAGCGGCAGTGCGCAGCCGTGCCTCATGCTCCAGCGCCTAGCGGGCGCCATCCTCGCTCGATGTGAGGTACATGCCGGTGACGAGCAGCCAGGTGTAACCGAGGATGGCCTGGATCTCGCCCAGGTTAGCGCGTTGTGCGATTATCCATTGAGCCAGGGAAGCGATAGTCGCGACCGGTGGCGACCTCGGGCAGGGTGTGACCAGAACGTGTGGATCGTACATGGTCGGCTGACGAGGTGGGAGTGTTGAGCGCCACGGCGTGTTCGGGGATAATTGGCGGTACCATCCAGCCCGTTATGACCAGGAGCACGACGATGGCACTCAACACCGAGGCAATTGCACCCCAGCTGCGGCGAGGCTGTAAAATAAGTTGGCTCTTCCGCATCTCCCGTGCTGCGGCATCCGGTGATCCTTTGCTGATGCCTTAGCGCACTTGCGCGAGCGTGTAGAAATAGCCGAAAGCACGATCTTTGCGGAAGAGCCAAACTACTTGACAGACCCCGAGGCCACGGCCCGACCGCTGGGCTCGTCCCATGGCGGCCTCATCAGCAATGCAGCCCTTCCTGACGCATCGGACGTGCTATACTGAGGCACCCATCGCCGGGCATCGAGGGAGTCCTATGACCCGCTGGTTCAATGTCGCCGGGCCCTGCCGGCGCGAGCTGCACTACATGCTCCCGGCCTCCGCGCGCCTCCCAGAGGTGCCACAGCTGGTCGCGCAGCAGAGCTATTTCGTGCTCCACGCCCCGCGTCAGACGGGCAAGACCACCGCGATGCTCGCCCTGGCCCAGGAGTTGTCTGCCCAGGGGCGCTACCTGGCCACGCTCGTCTCGGTTGAGGCCGGCGCCCCCTTCAGCGATGATGTGGATGCCGCGGAGCAGGCTATCCTTGGCTCCTGGCAGAGTGCCGCGCGCAGTCGCCTGCCTGCGGACCAGCAGCCGCCATTGTGGCCGGCGGCCCCGGCCGGCTCCCGTATCCGCGAGGCGCTGCGGGCCTGGGCTGCCGCCGCTGATCGTCCCCTCGTGCTGTTTCTCGACGAGATCGACGCGCTCCAGAACGCCGCGCTGATCTCCGTGCTGCGCCAGCTGCGCGACGGCTACACCGATCGCCCGACCGGGGCCCCCTGGTCCCTTGCTCTGATCGGGCTGCGGGACGTGCGCGACTACAAGGTAGCGTCGGGCGGGAGTGAACGGCTTCAGACGGCGAGCCCCTTCAACATCAAAGTCGAGTCCCTGACTCTACGGAACTTCACCGAGACGGAGGTCGCGACTCTCTACGCCCAGCACACCGCTGACACCGGGCAGGCCTTTACGCCGGACGCTGTCGCCCGCGCCTTCGGGCTCACGCAGGGCCAGCCCTGGTTGGTGAACGCGCTGGCCCGCCAGGCCGTTGAGGTGATCGCACCTGACCCGGCCATACCAATCGACGCAACCTGTATCGAGGCGGCGAAAACGCGCCTGATCCAGCGCCAGGACACGCACCTCGACAGCCTGGCGGAGCGCCTGCGCGAGCCGCGGGTGCGCGCGATCATCGAGCCGATGCTGGCGGGACAGGCCCTGGGGAACCTGGCCCCTGACGACCTCCGCTTCGTGCAGGATCTCGGTCTGGTGCAGCCCGACCCGGAGGGCGGGCTCCAGATCGCCAACCCGATCTACCAGGAGGTTATCCCGCAGGTGCTGGCCGCCACGACGATTGCCTCGCTCCCACGGATTGCGCCCACCTGGCTCACCCCGGACGGGCGGCTGGATGTGCCGCGCCTGCTCACGGCCTTTCTCGCCTTCTGGCGCGAGCATGCCGAGGCCCTGCTTGGGAGTGCTCCCTACGCCGAGGTTGCGCCCCACCTGGTGCTCATGGCGTTTCTCCACCGGGTGGCGAATGGTGGCGGTACCATCACGCGCGAGTACGCGATCGGGCGCGACCGGATGGACCTGCTGCTCACGTATGGGCCGGATCGGGTGGCCCTTGAGCTGAAGGTGTGGGCGCCGAGACGGGTTGACCCGCTCGCCCGGGGGCTGTCGCAGCTTGACGGGTACCTTGCGCGCCTGGGGCTCGCGACCGGCTGGCTGATCATCTTTGACCGCCGCCCCGGCCAGCCACCGATCGCCGAGCGCACGACCACCGAGCCGGCGATCACCCCAGGCGGACGGCAGGTGCTGGTGATCCGCGCGTAGCACTGCTGCTGGCAAGGTTGGGGCAACCGTACGAACAGTCAGCGCCACGAGCGTGGGTAATCGTGGTACCTAAATTTCGCCCCAACCGCAGTGTCAGCCGCTGGCTGACAGAATCGTGGATGAAAATCTCTTGCGCGGTGCCACCCCTCGGCGCTACGATCAAGGAGGCTACCTCACCAGGTCAGGACGGTCGTTAACGTAGTGCTGCGAGCCTGCGCCCCAACCTGTCCGATGGCACCGTGAGGAAGAATCAATTGTTGTGCCCTTGGGGTAGCACCTAGAGCAAACTCTGCTTTGGTCGGTGCCTCCTGGTGGGTGGCATGGAGCGGTACCCAGC
>JAAXUL010001084.1 GCA_013336035.1 Chloroflexales bacterium | reverse complement strand
CCTGATCGCCACCGGCTTCAGCAGGGCCGAGCCCGCCCCGCCCCGCCGCCTCACCGCCGTCGCCCATGCCGTCCATACTCTGGATCAAAGCCGTTGCGGCGCGGGGCCCGGCCCCGGGCAGGCGAGTCTACCGCCCCCCCTGGCCGCCGGGCAGCTCGCCCCGCGCGCCCCCGCGGGCGACGACCTCGACATCCCGCCCTTCCTGCGCCGCTTCCGCCAGCGGTGATGCGAGCCGCAGACATAAACGCGAGGTCACCAAGGACAACCATCGCTCTCTGTCGCGAGGACCCCCTGGTCAGCCTGGTCCACGACCTGTTCGGCGCCAACATCGTGCGCGTGCCCGACGCCCGCGTCCAGCCGCTCTCGGTCGTCGTCCACCGGGGCGGGCGCAGCTTCTTCCGCGGCTCGCTGCTGCCCCTGCTCGCCGACGCCCGCCCCCTGGGCATACGGCCCGAGGAGTCGGACCTGACCGATATCTCGGGGCGCCGCTCGCGGCGGGTCACCCTCGACCTGGGCGTCCACATCCTGCGCGGCTTCCTCCAGGGCCTCGGGCTGCCCCACGCCGACCTGACCGCTGGCCTCGAGGGGGCCGCATACCTCTCGTTCGCCTTCCCCTCGGCGCGCCGGCTGGCCCTCGACATCAACTCGCTGGGCTGGGCTCTGGCCGAGCGCCGCATCGACCGGGGCAACCCCGCGGCCGCCATCCTCTTCGAGCAGCCCCGCTACGAGCTGCTCCTGGTCGACTCGGTGCTCACCAGCCGCCAGATCGCCGTCGTACTCAGCGGCGCCCGCGGCCAGCGCCTCAATATCGATGTGGCCGCCCTGCGCCAGACCCTCACCGAGCTGGGCGGCAGCGTCGGCGCCACCTCGGACCGCGATATCGAGCTGAACCTGAGCAGCGAGGCCGATCTGACCTTCGCCTTCTCGTGCGTGCGCCTCACCTTCGACGCCGAGGGCGCCATCCTCGCTATCCCACCCGACCACGACACCCGCACCCTCAGCGACCTGGCCCCCGACCGCGTCCGGCTCAGCGACGGGCCGGGGCTGCTGGTGTGGGACGGGTAAGGCTCTGGGGGCCGGTAGTGAACGCCCCTCTCCCGCGGGGCGGAAGAGGGGCAGGGGGTGAGGGCCAATCACGCTCTAGCCCAGCCCGCCTAGCACCTCGAGCAGGTAGTCCACCTCCTCGGCGGTGTTGTAGTGGGCCAGGCCGATGCGCACCATGCCGCCGAGGGGCTCGACGCCCAGGCGCTCGCTGAGGCTCAGGGCGTAGTAGTTGCCGTCCCAGGCGAAGACCCCGCGCTCGCCGAGGGCCTCGGCCAGCTCGCGCGGGGCGCGCCCCTCCAGGCGAAGCGACACCGTCGGCGTGCGCCACGCGAAGCGCTCCGGCTCCCGTATGCCGTAGAAGGTCAGCCCGGGGACGCGCAGCAGGCCGCTGATCAGCTGCTCCGAGAGCGTGCGCTCGTAGGCTTTGATCGCCGTCATGGCCGCGACCAGGGCTGCCCGCCGCCCGCCCGCCGCCCCGCCGCCCAGCGAGGCGAGGTAGTCGACCGCGGCCGTCACCCCCGCCAGGCCCTCGTGGTTCTGCGTGCCGGTCATCCAGCGGTCGGGCCCCGCGTCCGAGGCCGGCCGCACCTTGTACGGCCGCAGCCGCTCGAGGTGCTCGGCCTTGCCGTAGAGCACGCCGATGTGCGGCCCGAAGAACTTATAGACGCTGCACGCCAGGAAGTCGCAGCCGAGGGCGCGCACATCGATCGGCCCGTGGGGCGCGTAGTGCACCGCGTCCACAAACGAGAGCGCGCCCACCCCGCGGGCCAGCTCGACGGCGCGAGCCGCATCGTTGATCGTGCCCACGCTGTTGGAGGCGTAGCCGACCGCCACCAGCCGGGTGCGCTCGTTCACCTTGGCGGCGAGGTCGGCCATATCGAGGGTGCAGTCCTCCACATCCACGTCCACCTCGCGGATGCCCACCCCCCGCTCCTCGAGCGCGCGCCAGGGCGCCACATTGGCATCGTGGTCAAGCCTGGTCACCACGATCTCATCGCCGGGGCCCAGGTCGCGCCCGATCGCCCGGCTGAGCGCGAAGGTAAGCGTGGTCATATTCGGGCCAAAGACCGTCTCCTCGGGCGCGCAGCCCAGCAGGTCGGCCATAGCCTGGTGGGCCGCGGCGATGGTCTCGTCGGTGCGCCGGCTGGTGGCGAAGGCGCCGTGGGTGTTCGCGTTGCTGTGAGCCAGGTAGCCTGCGATCGCCTCGATCACCGATCTGGGCACCTGCGTGCCGCCGGGGCCATCGAAGAACACCGCCGGCCGCCCGGCCACCTCCTGGGCAAGGGCCGGAAACAGCGCGCGCACAGCGTGTGGGTCAAACATCGCCTGGTTTCCTCCTACATTCTGCCCTGGCCACTAGCCAGGATCTCCTGCACGGGCTTGAAGTTCAGCTTGGCGTAGCGCCCCAGACCGGCGGCCCCCTCGCGGGCGATGATCTGGCGCGCCGCCTGCGCCAAGAGCCGCACCGCCGAGGCCCCCTTTGGCAGAGCCCTGCCAAGGCCCGCCGCCGCGCCAAGGCGCGCCAGCTCGGACTGGAAGCGGGCGGTGGCCAGCACCGAGGCCGCCGCCACCGCCAGGCTAATGGACTCGGCGTGATGCATCTGGCGCGGGCGGGGCAGGCCGGCCTTCGCGAAGGCCATCTCGAGCCGGTCGGCGCGCTGGGCAAACTGGTCGCACACGATCAGGCGGGCCCCGGTGCGCGCCGCCACGGGGGCGGCCGTCTCGGCGTACAGCTCGGCCAGCAGCAGGTTCACATTGCCCAGGCCGGCATAGCGGCGATTATAGTCGGCGGGCGCCAGGGCCAGCACTTCGCGGGCCGTGGCGGGCACGATCCGCTCGATGGCGGCCGCGATCTCGACCAGAGCCACAGACTCGATCAGCTTGCTGTCGCGCACGCCGGCCCGCCGCAGGGCCGCGGCCTGGCCAGGCTCGACAAATACCGCGGCCACCACCAGCGGCCCAAACCAGTCGCCCTTG
>JAAXUL010001083.1 GCA_013336035.1 Chloroflexales bacterium | reverse complement strand
CCCATCCAGACTCGCGCCCCGGAATCTCAATGCTGTCTCCTCGCGTTAAGACTCGCGCCCCCCCTCATCGAGACTCGCGCCCCCCGCATCGAGACTCGCGCCCCCCAGCCGGACCTCCATCATTGTCACGGCTAATGGGCTCGTTGGCGTGACCATCGCCATTGTCGCCCCCTCGGCCCCTCTCCGCAGCGGGGAGGGGGTGCCGAGCACATGGCGCATTTCCGCGCAGTCATTGGTCTTTGCAGCGCCACAACAGCACGAAGCCGCAAGAAAGGGGGCGAACGCGTATCGTTCGCCCCCCTTCCCGTTCGACTGTAGGCCTTGTGGTGGTTCGCCTACTGGTAGTTCACCTGCACCGCCACCAGGTCGAGTGAGAAGTCGCGGCTGGTGTTGCTGGCGATGTTGATGATCCGCACGCGGAAGTTGGTGTTGCTAAAGTTGGCGTCGCTCCAGGTGCGGCCCCAGGTGTCGGCCGCGCCGCCGAGGATGTAGCTCGCCTCGGTGGTGGTCAGGTTCGCGCTGGTCTTGGCGGCCGTCCAGGTCGTGCCGCCGTCCCACGAGAGCTGCACGCACATCCGCGGCGTGCCGGTCGTGGAATCGGCGCGGGCGTCGAGGCGCACCTGGATGCCGCTGATCGTCGCGCCCGTCGGCAGGGTGAAGCCGTAGTTGCGGTAGATGTGCTTGTCTTTGCCGGTGTTGGTGCAGCTGGTGTTGGTGTTGGTGCCGCTGTTGGTGTCGACCGCGTAGAGGCCGTCGTCGGCGTAGGCGTTGGCCGGGCTGGTCTGGAAGCCGTTGTTGTCGCCGGCGCTGGTGGTCACCGCCGCGTTGGCCGCCGGGCTACGGTAGCCCGTGGTGATCGGGCCTGGGCCGCTGGTTGGCGTACTGGTTGGCGTGCTCGTCGGCCCCGTCGTCGGCGTGTTGGTCGGCGTGCTCGTCGGCCCAGTCGTCGGCGTCCGGGTCGGCGTGCTCGTCGGCGTCCGGGTCGGCGTGCTCGTCGGCGTCCGGGTCGGCGTTGGGGTGGACGCAGTCCCGCCACTATTGCCCCCACCGAAGTCATCGAGGATAGTCGCGCTGGCACCGATCGTCCAGAGGCCGATGTAGCCGGTGGAGGTCGCGTGGGTCCAGGCGCTGGCATCGCGCGTGCCCAGCAGGGTGCCGTTGCGGTAGACCTGCACCTGGCCGGTCGCGCTCACGCTGGCCCCCAGGCGGTCGCCCGCCGCGAAGGTCACCGGGATGTCGGCGCCGCGCTGCACCCAGCCCTGGGCCGAGCTGTAGGTCCAGATCTGCACGCGGCCGCTGCCCGGGCTGTACCAGACTTCCAGGAGGCCGCTCGACCAGCCGGTGTTGCTCTGCGACTTGAGGACCAGGTCGATCTCCTCCGCGGCCGCATCGATCGTGCTGAGGGTGACGTAGGCCTCCTGGCTGGCTCCAAAGAGGGTGCTGCCCCAGAGGATCTCACCGCCGTTATTCACGTCGAGCTGGTTGCTGACGATCTGGTAGCCGTCCGTCGCCGCACCCCAGCCACTGCCAATCGCCCCGTTGGCCCGGGTGAAGTTGTCCAGCACCCCCGTCGCGGGGAAGCCACCCGTCGGCGTGCTGGTCGGCGTGCTGGTCGCGGTCCTGGTCGGCGTGTTGGTCGGCGTGTTGGTCGGCGTGCTCGTCGGCCCAGTCGTCGGCGTGTTCGTCGGCGTGCTCGTCGGCCCAGTCGTCGGCGTGTTAGTCGGCGTGTTAGTCGGCGTGTTGGTCGGCGTGTTAGTCGGCGTGTTGGTCGGCGTGTTGGTCGGCCCAGTCGTCGGCGTGTTGGTCGGCGTGTTGGTCGGCGTCGTCCCACTGCTGGGGCTGAAGACGACATCGACGTAGTAGTTGGCTGCCTGGTAGACGTTGGCCGGGAAGCCGCCGCCGCCGCTACCCTCGCTATCATACCGGTAGACCCCGTTCCCGCCACCCTCGCCATCGCTCAGGGCGTAGAGCGGGCCGTTGGTCACCCCGGCCGTCGCGAAGTAGTTCAGATCCTCGGCGTAGTAGCCCGAAGTCGTGTGGTACGAGGCCACGTACATCGTGTCAGCGCTGATCGTCACCGGACTCGGCAGGGCCGCCTCCTGCCAGCCGCTGGCGGTTTCGTTCGTCACATCCGCAGTCGCCAGCAGGGTGCCCGTGCTCGTCCACAAGCTGACAGTGTGCGCGCCGGTATTCTGCGAACCCTTATAGAAGCGGATGGCGGTGATCTGCCCGGCCTGGCTGGCCCGGAACTTCACCCCTAGCTCGATTGCCTGATTGTCCGGCTCAGTGTCTCGCCCCGGCACCGTCGTCGTGCTCCAGATGCTATACGGGCCAAGGCCATTGCTCGTCGTGAAGCTCCATACGACATTGCTCGCCAGAGCGTTGCCCGAGGTATCCTTGATCCGCGGGTCGCTCGTGCCACCCTTCAGCGTCACCGTGTACGTGCTGTCCGGGGCCAGGTCGGCGCTCGGGTTCAGGGTCGCCGTCCGGGTTGTCGCATTGTAGCTCAGCGTGGCCGCCACGAGGCCATTGCTCGCGTTGCGCAGCTCGAAGGTGGCCGCGGTCAGCGTCGTCGAGTCGATCGCCTCGTTAAAGGTCACGGTCACATTCACGGCCAGGCCCGCCCCTATCGTGCCGGGGGCCGGCGCCCGCGCTGTCACCGTCGGCGGCGTCGTATCGACAGCGCCCACGCTGATCGTCACTCCGGCGGAGGGCGTCTCGAGGTTGCCGCTATCGTCGGCCGCGCGGCTTCGGATCGTCACGCCGCCATTGGCGCTTGGCGTCCAGGTGTAGGTCCAGCTGGCGCGGCCTGTAGCCGGATGCCAGGTGGAGCCGTTATCAACCGAGACCTCGACGCCGCCGACCACGCCCCCGCCCGTATCAGAGGCAGTGCCACTCACTGTGAGTGGGACCCCCAGCTGCACGCTGCCGCCCGCCGTGGGTGAGGTGATGATCGATGTGGGCGCCGTGCTATCAGTTGACGCGGTGGCGGCGACAAGGCCGCTCTGCAGGGTGCCCGGC
>JAAXUL010000318.1 GCA_013336035.1 Chloroflexales bacterium | reverse complement strand
CGACGCCGCCACCGCGACCACCAGCGCCGGGGCGAGGTACGGCGCGCTGTAGAAGGCCAGGACGCTGTAGTACAGCGGCAGGTTGTTAAAGGGCGGCCCGCCGGCGTCGCCCTGGCCGGCGCGGCCCGCCAGGTACTCGGCGGTGCGCCCGAAGCTCGCCGAGGCGACATAGGGCAGGTAGAAGCTTGCCAGCAGCGCCGCGCCAAGCAGCGCCGGCCCCGCCATCTGGAGCACCCACTCTCTGGCGCACCAGCCGCGCCGCCGCGCGCCCGCCACCACCAGCCACGCCAGGGCCGGCGCAACCATCACCGCGTCGTAGTGAGCCAGCAGCCCTACCGCCAACAGGACGGCCGCGGCCGTCAGATGCCGCGCCGCCCTCGCGGCGCCCACGTAGAAGCGCCAGCAGCACCACAGCGCCCCGGCCATCATCAGCATCACCACGCTCTGGTACTGCACGATCCGCCCGAAGGCCACGGCGAGGCCGTCGGCGGCGAGCAGGGCCATGGGGAGGATGAGGGATGCGCGATGCGGGGTGGCGCCCGCGCCGCGCTCATCCCATCGCGCGAACGCCTCCATCAGCGCTAGCGCGCCTGCGAGCACACCCAGGCTGGCCAGGGCGAAGGGCAGCCGGGCCGCCCACTCGGCGCGCGTGCCGGAGGCCACGAGGGCCACGGCGGGCAGCAGAACTTCGACGGGGCCCTTCGTGTGGGTCAGCAGCAGGCCATCGTCGCCCTGGGCCACGCTGAGCGCAAGCAGCATCGCCCGCGCCTCGTCGCCCTGAAACTCTGCCGAGCCCAGGCGCCACAGCCGCAGCCCCGCCCCCACGAGCAGCGCGGCGAAGACGACTAGCGCAGCTCCCCCGAAGTATGGGGCGGATTCAGTTTGCAGCTTAGCAGAACGCAGGTCACCTACCCCTGCCTCCTGCCCGCTGGCGGCCGCGAGAGCGGGGCAGGGCCACTCAGCGCGAGACCGCGCCCACAGCGCCGCCGCCGCGACCGCGCACGCCGCGCCCATCAGCAGCCAGCCCGGCAGCGGCCCGGGGATGGCGTGCAGCCACAGCGCCAGCAGCGCCGCCACCGCCACGGCCCCACAGATCCCCAGGAAGGCCCGCGCCGCGACCGAGCGCTCCTCGGGGAAGATCGCCCAGGCCACCAGGGCCCCCGGCGTCAGCGCGACCAGCAGCGCGCCCGCCCCCGACCACGGCGCCGGCAGCAGCAGCGCCAGCAGCCCCGCGCCCATCGTGGCCAGGGCCACAGCCCACAGGCGCGGCGGGCGAATCGCCCGGGGGGACCATCGCGCCCCTATAGCCTCGCGGTAACCAGCCGCGGCCAGGCCGCCCGTCAGCAGCGCCAGCAGCCACCACGGCGGCGTCGGCACGGCCCAGGCGAAGCCCAGCGGCGCCCGCCACGCCCACAGCGCCAGCCCGGCCCCGGCCGCGAGCATAGGAAATGCCGCTGCGGCGGGGCGCCTCCAGCCGGCGAGCAGCGCTACCGCCGCCCAGGCCAGCCCCGCCCCCCAGGCCACCGCCGCGGCGCGGGCGAGGGCAGGGAGCGTGGGCGCCTCGCCGGGCGCCGGCCTCACCCGCAGAGCGTCCAGGGCGACGCCCAGGGGCCGGGCATCCCCAGGGCCAAAGGCCGGGGGCGACGCCAGGCCCAGCGTCTCTAAACGTAATGGGGCGGCCTCGGGGCGGGCGTCGGGCGGCAGCAGCAGCCGGTAGACGCGCCAGTCGGGCGTCGTGGCCGCCACTGCCACCGTGGCGCCATCGCGCTCGACGCGCAGGGTGGCCTGCTCGGCGGTGGCCAGCGCGTGCAGGCGCAGCTCGAGGGCCAGCGGGCCATCGTAGGCCGCCGGGATGAGCAGGCTCGACCCGGGCGCGCTCCAGCGAAAATAGTCCGCGCCAACAGTCTCCGGGCGGTGGAAGCTTGCCAACCCATAGGCGTCGCCCGGCTCGCCAACATTCACCGTGTACGACGCCGCATGCAGCAGGGCCAGCGTCAGCAGGGCCGTAGTAAGCGCGACGGCGCCAAGGAGGGAGAGCAGCCAGCGCAGAGGCCCACCCCTTCCCTCTCCTGCGGAGGTGAGGGGCATCTATGCCTCGATCACAAACACTGGCACTGTGCTGCCGCCCCCGGCCGTCACATTCAGCAGGGTCACGGTGGACAGGCGGCAGAGGCTGCCGTCCACCGACGAGCCGAAGAGGAAGGGGTCGCTATCGACCAGGCGCTCGCCGATCACCAGCTTACCGTCCACGAGGGCGGGGTAGGGCTCATAGGCGATGCGCACCTTCTCCTGGAGCACAAAGGGCGACTCGAGGGCCGCGCTGAGGGCGGCGTCCCACGTATCGGCGCTGACCTCCCAGCCGATGGTGATGCCCTTGCCGCCGTACTCATCGTTGGGCTTGAGCAGCAGGCGGTCGCGGTTCTTGCGCGCGAACCCCAGCAGATCGACGCGCCCGCCCTGGTAGGTCGTCTCGCCGGGGCGCACCACGCGGGTCCAGGGGACGTGGGCGGCCACGGCGGCGCGCTGCCCGGGGGTCAGGCCGCCCTGGAACTGCTCGTCGGAGAGCAGCGTGAACAGGGACTTCTTGTGCAGGAGCTTGGCCCGGAACGAGTTGACCATGACGCAGGCGCCGGCGGCGTAGGCCGTAACCATCGGGTGGTCGAGGGCGGCCTGGCCATAGTGGGTGAGCAGCTCGCTGGTGAGCACGCGCTTGAAGACGATCGTGACCGGCGAGGGGATACCGTCGACCTCGGCGACAAGGCGGCCCTCGCGCAGGTGCAGCTCGTCGGGCGTGCAGATCACCGCGCGCAGGCCCTGGTCAGCGAAGAAGGCGGCGAACATCTCGAACTCGGTGGCCGTGGGCAGGCCGCGCCAGTCGACGATGGCGACCGCGGGCTCGCCGCCGGGCGAGCCGGCCTCGCGCCAGCAGGCGAGCAGCGTATCGAGCAGCCGCTGGCGGGCGGGGAGGGCCCGGGCCGGGTAGCGCCGGGTGAACTCGCGCATAGCCGGGGTGGCGAGGAAGGCCTCGGCGAGCAGGTCCTCGTAGGCGATAGCAGCGGGGCTCTCGGCGTTATACTCGACGAACTGCAGCGACTGGCCATCGACGGTAAGGAAGGTGTCCATGCGCGAGTGGGCGCTAGGCTCGTGGTAGCCGGGGTGCATCGCGATCAGGGCCTGCTCCTGCGCGGTGAGCATCAGGGTGTCGCGCACAGCCTGGCCGGCGGGGCCCGGGTCGAGCGCGGGCGCGACGACGGCCCGGGCGGCCAGGGCCACCGCCTCGACGCCGCGCTGGAGCATGTGGTACTGCGCCTCGCTGATCAGGCGGGGGCGCAGCACGGTGGAGAGGGGGCGCTCGCCGAAGAACAGGCGGCGGGCGCGCATCTCCTCGCCGAGCGTGGCCCACGAGGCGGCGGCCAGATCGGGGGTCAGCAGCGAATGGTAGTAGTCGATGGCGTCGGACAGGCTCACCGGCGACCTCCTGCTCTGCCCAGGCTACGGGACGGGCTCGCCGATCAGGCGGCCCCAGGCAAACTCGCTGGGCATAGAGCGGCCCTGCTGGGCCAGGCCGATCGTGAAGTCGGCCATCGTCTTCACAACCCAGTCGAAATAGTGGGGCGTCAGCGAGTTCACATCGAAGTCGGGGGCGGGGTTCGTGAAGTCGATCGCGTAGGGCACGCCCTCTCTGAGGGCGAACTCGACAGTGTTCATATCGTAGCCGAGGGCCGTGTTAAGCCTCAGGGCCCACGCGGTCACCCGCTCGCTCTCCTCGAAGGTGAGGTAGCTATCGTCGCGGAAGTAGCGGTGGGGCCAGGGGGCATTGGCATCAAACTTGATCGTCATGATCGACGTGCGGCCGATGACGATACAGCGCACGTACTTCTCCCAGGCGATATACTCCTGGAGCATCATGCACTCGGTGCCGGTCTCATTATAGGCGCGCCACAGCTCCTCGAAGCTGTTGACCTTATAGACATTCTTGAAGCCGCCGCCCCAGGCCGGCTTAAGGATCGCGGGGAAGCCGCCGATATACTCGACGTGCTCCTTCCAGGGGATGGGGTAGCGCAGATTGCGCAGCGACTCCTCGACCACGCCATCGACGTACGAGTGCGAGGGCAGGGCGATCGTCCGGGGGTGGGCGATGCCCAGCCTCGCGCAGAGGCTGGCCCCAAAGAATTTATCGTCGGCGCTCCACCAGAAGGGGTTATTGATCACACGGGTGCCCGAGAGGGCCGCGTTCTTGAGGTAGGTGCGGTAGTAGGGGATCTCGTGGCTGATGCGGTCGATGATCACCTCGTACTCGCAGGGCTCGGCCATCCTGGTGCCGCCCAGCTTGACAAACTCGGCGATGACGCCCTCATCGCGACGGTTCACCTCCTCGATGAACGCCGGCGGCCACGACCACTCACGGCCCACGATGACGCCAATCTTCTTCGTGCTCACGACCGCTCCTGCAACATTGCCGCGGGGGCCTTATAGGGGACACAACGTGTACCGCCGATTGTACCATAAGGCTGCGGCGGCCTCGCGGGGCTGTGGTATTGTTGTGAGCGAGTTCCAGCGTCGCTGAAACGACAGTCACCAAGAGGTCCTACGATGATGAACCACCCGCTCGTGCGGCTGGTGCGCCTCACGCTCGAAAAGTATCAGCGCGACGACATCGGCAGCATGGCCGCCGCCCTCTCGTACTTCGCCATCTTCTCGATCTTCCCGCTGCTCCTGGTGACGATCAGCCTGGTCGGCTTCTTCGTCGACCCCGACGCCTTCAACGTGCAGCAGCAGCTGCTCTCGCTGGTGGGCTCGCCCGAGGTGCGCGATCTGATCACCCAGACCCTCACCCAGTTCAACGAGAGCCGGGTCAACGCGGGCCTGCTCGGCCTTGGCAGCCTACTCTTCGCCGCGACCGGCATCTTCGGGGCCCTCGACCGGTTCTTCGACGTGATCTGGGAAGCCCGCGCTAATGGCGAGCAGCGCGGCCTGCGCGCGACGGTGGCGACGGTCGTGATCGACCGGATGATCGCCTTCGGGCTGCTGCTGATGTGCGCGGCGCTGATCCTGCTCTCGTCCCTGGCCAACTTCGCGCTGGGCCTGCTCAGCACCTACACCGACTGGCTGCCGCAGGGCAACCTGCTGCTGAGCCTCGGTCGGCCGCTGATCAGCCTGGCGCTGATCACCATGGCCCTGGCCGTGCTCTACCGGGTCCTGCCGAAGGAGCACGCGGCCTGGCGTGACGTCTGGCCGGCAGCCATTATCGCGGCCGTGCTCCTGGCGGCGCTCCAGGCCCTGGCCGGGCTGATCTTCAGTATGATCGACTTCTCGTCGTACGGGGCGGTCGGCGGGGCGATGACCCTGCTGATGTGGATCTTCTTCTGCGGCCAGGTCATCCTGATCGGGGGCGAGATCTCGTACGCCTGGGCTCACGTCATGGGGAGCAAGCAGGTGAGGGACTGAGGCTCGCTCCCACTCGCCCGGTGAATGTCCGGATCACCCGGGCGAGCGCTTACAAGCCGCCCGTCGGGCTCCATCACCAGCACCGACGTGGTGCGGGGGGCGATAACGCGCCGCAGCATGGCCTGCAAGACACCCTCGCGCCGCTCGGCCTCGCCCTCGCCTCTGCCCCGCCGATCGAGCTGCTCACTGGCCATAGGCACCTCCCGCGCTGCTCACCGGATCTACCTTGAGCATAGCGCGAAAAGCGGCTATAATCCGCCCACATTACGTACGCGCGTTCTGGTGGGTCGCTTGTGTTTAGCAGTGCTGTTCCGTGATCCTGGCCCACTCACGGATCATGCGACAGCCAGGTGGAGAGCTGATGTACCATCCGACGACGCGGGTGCTGACGGTGCTAGAGCTGCTGCAGTCGCGCGAGCGCCTGAGTGGCCCCGAGCTGGCGGCGCGCCTCGAGGTGAACGCCCGCACGGCCCGGCGCTACATCACCATGCTCCAGGACATGGGCATCCCGATCGAGGCCGAGCGCGGGCGCTACGGGGCCTACCGCCTGCGCCCGGGCTTCAAGCTGCCGCCCCTGATGCTCAGCGACGAGGAGGCCCTGGCGGTGACCCTGGGCCTGCTCGCGGCGCGGCGCCTGGGGCTGGCGGTGGCCGCGCCCGCCGTTGAGGGCGCCCTGGCCAAGATCGAGCGCGTGCTGCCCCCGCGGCTGCGCGAGCAGCTCCAGGCCGTGCAGGCCTCGCTGGTCCTCGACCTGGCCCGCTCCGAGGCCAGCCCCTCGAGCCAGCTGGTCGTCGAGATGAGCGGCGCGGCCCAGGCCGGCCGCCGGGTCTGGATACGCTACCGCAACGACCGCGGCGATGAGACCGAGCGCCAGATCGACCCCTACGGCCTGGTCTTCCGGCAGGGGCGCTGGTACGCGGTGGGGCACTGCCACCTGCGCGGCGCCCAGCGCATGTTCCGCCTCGACCGGGTCGCCGAGCTGCGCGTCGAGGACGAGCGCTTCACACGGCCCGAGGGCTTCGACACCGCCGCCTTCGTCGTGCAGTCCCTCGCCACGATGCCCAACATCTGGGAGGTGGAGGTGCTGCTACAGACGACCCTGGACGACGCGCGCCGCCGGGTCTCGCCTATCTTCGGTACCCTCGAGGATGTCGAGGGCGGCGTGCTGCTGCGCGCCCACGGCGACCACCTGAGCTGGATGGCCCGCGAGCTGGTCGCCACCGGGCTGCACCTGGCCGTGCGCAAGCCCGCGGCCCTCCGCGAAGAGCTGCGCCAGCTGGCGCTGCGCGTGATGGCCATGGCCGAGGGGGCCTGAGCCCCGCGCTTACAGCAGCACCCGCCCGAGCAGGATGACCCCGGCGGCGAGCAGCACAGCGATGCCAAGGGCCAGCCAGTCGGCGCCGCGCATGCGCAGGACGCGGCGCTTGGTGCGGCCCTGGCCGCCGCGGTAGCAGCGGGCGTTCATCGCGGTGGTCAGCACCTCGGCCCGCTGGAGCGCGTTCACGAACAGGGGGATGAGCACCGCGCCCACCTTGCGCCCGCGCTCGATCATGCTGCCCTGGTCGAAGCGCTCGCCGCGGGCGGCGCGGGCCTTGACCAGGCGCTCGAGCTCGGCGACCAGCAGCGGCACAAACTTCAGCGCGATCACGAAGGTCATCACCAGCTCGTTCACCGGCACGCGCAGCGCCTTGAGCGGGTCGAGCATAATCTCGACCCCGTCGGCCAGGTCCATCAGCGCGCTGGTGAACATCAGGGTGCTGGTAAAGTAGTAGAGCAGCAGCACGCGGGCCAGGATCAGCAGGCCCTGGTAGATCCCGTCCCACGAGAGCGAGAGGATCCACCACTGCCACCAGGGGTTGCTGGGGCTGGGGAAAAAGAGGACCTGGAAGATAAAGACGAAGAGCAGCGTATTGACGAGCAGGCGCATGCCGCGCAGGGTGTAGCCCAGCGGGATGCGGGCGACGATCTGGATCAGGGCGGCCGCGGCGAAGGCCAGGCCCAGCCCGTAGAAGTTGCGCGTCACGAGCAGGGCGAACATGAACAGGCCGACGGCGACAATCTTCACCCGCGGGTCGAGCCGGTGGATCGGCGACCCGAGGTTGAGGTACTGCCCGAAGGTGATGTCGCGCGAGAACTCAATCGCCATAGTCGGCTCCGATCCGCTCTGCCGCGGGCAGCCCCAGGCGGGCCGCGAGGGCCGCCTCGAGCTCCTCGATATGCAGCACGTCGGCGGGCAGGTCGGGGAAGAGGTGGCGCAGGGCCAGGGCGACCTCGGCGGCCTCGCTCAGCTCGAGGCCGAGGGCGTGCAGCTCGTCGGCGTGGCGCAGCAGCGCGCGCAGGGGCCCCTGGGCGACCACCCGGCCCTGGTGCATGACGATCGCCCGGTCGGCCAGCTCGGCCAGCTCATCGATGGTGTTGCCGACCAGGATGACCGTGAAGCCCTCGCGGCGGCTCAGGTCGCCGATCAGATCGGCCAGCTCGGCGCGGCCGCGCGGGTCGAGGCCGGCCACCGGCTCGTCGAGGATGAGCAGGCGCGGCCCGGCGGCCAGCACCCCGGCGATCGCGGCGCGGCGCTTCTGGCCGCCGCTGAGGGCGTAGACATAGCGCAGCCGGTAGGTCTCGTAGTCGAGGCCGACCTCGGTGAGCACGCGCTCGACGATCGCCCGCGACTCGGCCGGGGGCACGCCGCGGCGCCGCGGCACAAACGACACATCTTTGCCGACGGTCTCCTCGAAGAGCTGGGTCTCGGGCTGCTGG
>JAAXUL010001082.1 GCA_013336035.1 Chloroflexales bacterium | reverse complement strand
TACCTGGTCTGCCACGGTGTGATCGCCAACGGCCGCCCCTTCCTGTGGCTCGAGAGCGACGACGAGCGCACGGGCCGCGTCGCCGGCGACGAGCTGGTGCGCCGCATCGCCGACCTGCCCCCCGAGAAGCGCCCGCTGCTGATCGTCCTCAGCTCGTGCCAGAGCGCCGGCGCCGGCCACGACCAGGACGCCCTGGCCGCGCTGGGCCCGGCCCTGGCCCGTGGCGGCGTGGCCGCCGTGATCGCTATGCAGGGCAATATCCCGATTGCCACAGTCGAGCGGCTAATGCCCGCCTTCTTCAGAGCCCTGGTCGAGGACGGCCAGATCGACCGGGCCCTGGCCATCGCCCGCGCCGACCTGCCCGGCGACCACCCCTGGTGGATGCCCGTGCTCTTTATGCAGGTCCGCGACGGGCGCGCCTGGTCCGCCATAGCAGACGAGGCCCCGGCCCTGCGCGCCCGCCAGGCCGGCGGCAGCCTCGGCGCCCTGACCGGCCTCGCCCGCGACGAGCGGGTTCGCACGGCCGTGGTCGCCTTCAGCACCGACTTCCAGTCAGCCTGCGACCAGATCGATGTGCTCAGCAGCTACAAGCTGCTCCACGATCTCTTCCAGCAGCTCGAGGACGCCTACAGCGTGATGCTCCAGCACGCCCGCCGCCTGCCCGGCGACGAGACGGCGTGGGACGACCTCGAGGAGCTCGACCCCGACCTGCAGGGCCTGGTGGCCGAGCTGCTGCGCGTGGGCGGCAGAGCCCGCTTCGCCTCGGCCGAGGGCCTGTGGATGCGCCGGCTCGAGCGCGCCCGCGGCGAGCTGGGCGAGGCGCTGACGCAGCGCGACACGAACATGATCAAGCGTGCGCTCGGCCGCATCTACGAGGTGCTGGGCCGCGAGCTGTCGCGCATGAACTCGTCGCTGGTCACATCGGCGCGCACCCTGCGCCTCCAGCAGCTGCTCGGCGCGCTCACCACCATCCGCGACCAGCTGGCCCTGCACCAGCTCGGCGCCGCCGCGCAGAGCCAGTTCGAGATCTTCGCCGACGGGGTCACCGCGATGGCCCGTCTGAACGCCCGCCTCGGCGTGCTGGTCGCCACCCACGACGCCTTCCAGGAGGTAGACGACGAGCTGCGCCGGGTCAAGGAACTGCTCTCGCAGGATGTCGAGGAGCTGATCCTGGCCTGGGGCGATATCCGCCAGCTGGCCCAGCACCTCTACGAGGTCAACCCGGGCGAGTGGGGCACGCGCCTGAGCGAGAACAGCCTGCTGCTCGACCAGGCCATGGCCGCCAACGAGCCCGGCAAGATCCGGCGCGCCTTCCGCACCTTCCACCACCAGGCCCTGCTCAGCTTCAACAAGGTGGACCAGGATCTTCTCGCGCTGTGTACAGAGCTTCAGCAGATCGGACGGCCGACCGAGGCCGTGCTCAAGATGCTCGCATGACAACACCAGCAGATCCCAGCAGCAATGGCTCCGGCCCGCAGCCCACCCAGACGCCGCAGGGCCCCGCCGCCTACCCCTCCATCGCCGCCATGCGCGAGGTCCACGGCGATCTGCTGAAGCGCCGCCGCGAGGCCGGCCTCGGCGCGACGGCGATGCTCGGACCGCGGCGCACCGACGGCGCCGCCGAGGCGCTGGTGAGCGACGCCGCCGAGTTCATCAGGCGCGGCCAGGCCACCGGCAGCATCCTCGACATCGAGGACGAGCGGGCCGCCGCCCAGAGCCTGCTGACCTACTGGGCCAACATCCTCCAGCGCCTCGGCCGCGAGGTCGAGGACGGCACCCTGGCCGAGTTTGACCCGACGCTCGCCCCCGAGCTGCCCGACTCGGCCTGCCCCTACCTCGGGCTCGACGCCTTCCGCGAGGGCGACAGCGGGAACTTCTTCGGCCGCGACAGCATGGTCGCCGACATGGCCGCCCGCCTCGGCTTCGAGCCGCTGCTCCTGGTCACCGGCCCATCGGGCAGCGGCAAGTCCTCGCTGGCGCGGGCCGGCCTGGCCTCCGCCCTCAGGGCCGGCGCCATCCCCGGCAGCGAGGGCTGGCGCTACCTCGACCCGATGATGCCCGGCCCCGAGCCCTTTATAGCGCTGGCCCGCGCCGTGCGCCCCGGCGAGACGCGCCCGCAGTCTCTGCACAGCGCCGCGGCCCTGCGCGAGCGCCCGTACGCCCTGCCCGAGCTGCTCGGCGGCCCCAAGGCCCCGCCCGCCGTCCTGCTGGTCGACCAGTTCGAGGAGCTGTTCACCCTGGTCGAGTCTGAGCCCGAGCGCACTGCCTTCATCGCCGCCATCCTCGCGCTGGTCGACGCGCCCCAGCCCGGCCACCGGGTCATCCTCACGCTGCGCAGCGACTTCGAGCCCTTCGCCGCCGCGACGCCTGGGCTTGGCGAGCGCATCGAGCAGATCAAGGTGGCCGTGCTGCCCCTCGGCGCCGCCGAGCTGCGCCAGGCCATCGAGGCCCCCGCCCAGGCGGTCGGGCTCAAGTTCGAGCCCGGCGTGGTCGATCTGCTGGTGCAGGATATCGTCGGCGAGCCGGCGGGCCTGCCCCTGCTCCAGTTCACCCTGCTCAAGCTGTGGGAAGCGCGGGAGCGCAACCGGATCACCCTGGCCGCCTACGACAAAGTCGGCGGCGGGCGCCAGGCCCTGGCCCGCAGCGCCGACGCCTTCTACGACCAGCTCATCCCCGAAGACCAGGTGACGGTGAAGCGCGTGCTGCTGCGCATGGTCCGCCCCGGCCAGGGCCTCGAGGTGACCAGCAGCCGCATCCGCCTCGACAGCCTGTACGCCCTGGGCGAGGACCCGGGGCGGGTCGAGCGGGTGGTGCAGAAGCTGATCGACGAGCGCCTGCTGCGCCTGACGCCCGGCGACGCCCAGAGCCCGCCCCAGGTCGAGGTGGCACACGAGGCCCTGGTGCGCAACTGGCCCCGGCTGGTGGGCTGGCTCGAGGACGAGAAGGTCGCGATCGCGACCCGGCGCCAGCTCGAGCAGCGCTCCCAGGAGTGGCAGCGCCTCGGGGGCGGCAAGGCTGGCCTGCTCGACGAGGCCC
>JAAXUL010001081.1 GCA_013336035.1 Chloroflexales bacterium | reverse complement strand
CGCGCTGCGCGAGGGCGGGGGACGCCTCCAACACGCCCCGCTGCCGAGCGAGCAGCTGCTCGAGACGATGCGCGAGGAGGGGCGCCGCGCCGCCCTGGAGACGGGCGATGACGACCAGCCGGACACACAGCGGCTGATCACCACCCGCGCCGGGGTGCGCATCTTCGCCGACTGGCGCCGGCGTGGCCCGCACACGATCGTGCTGCTGCACGGAGCCGGCGGCGATCACCTGGGCTGGCAGGTGCAGTACCCAGCGCTCCACGGGGCAGGCTATTCGACCCTGGCCCTTGACCTGCGCGGGCACGGCTACTCGGACCGGCCTCGCGGCGCGGACGATTACCGGCTCGAGCGCTTCGCCGAGGATGTGGCCGACGTGCTCGACGCCCTCGACATGCGCGACTTCGTGCTTGTCGGCCACTGCTTCGGCGGCATGGTCGCCACGATGTACCACCAGGCCCACCCGGACAGGAGCAAGGGCTATGTGCTGGTCGACACGGCGGCCCAGGCACCCAGCGTGCCGCGCTGGCTGGCGACCCATACCCCGTGGCTGATCGGGCTGGCGGGGCGGGCGCTGGAGTTGCTGCCGAACGAGCGGCGGCGGCTGCTACACGCCGATATGCCGTCGTTCAAGGGCACCCGCGACATCGAGCCGGCCCGGCTCGTCTCCGACGCCGAGCACACCACCCTGCGGGCGTGGCTGCTGGTCTACCGCGGCATCGCGCAGTACGACGGCGTGGCCTCGCTGCGCTCGATGAGCCAGCCGGTCTGGGTCGTCGTGGGCGAGGAGGACACCGTCTTCACCGTCGAGGACTCGCGGGCCATCCAGCGCCACGTGCCGGGCTCGCGCCTGATCACCGTGCCGGGGGCAAATCACATCATCGTCGTGAACAACCCCGAGGTGGTCGAGCGGCTGATCCTCGACTTTGTCAGGGACAACGCCATCTTTGCGCATGGGGGGCCGGGGAACGGGCCCCAGGGCGACGCGGCCGCGGCGCGCAAGACGACCGCCGCCTGACGTTGGCAACGCGACGAGCCTGAACAAGAAGCGGAGATCGATGGAACAGCAGCATGACCAGATGGTGCGGGCGGCGCTGGAGGCGCTCGGCCTGGCGGGTCTTCAGGTGGTGGCCGACGCCGAAGGCATCGCCGCTCTGGAGCACCGCACCGGTAGCGCGTTGCGCTTCGCCGAAGCCCTGCGGCGCGGAGTCGAGGCGTTTCTCGGCGACACGCGGGGCAGCCCGAATCAGGGGCACGACTCAGCGTACCACGTGGTGCGGGCCGACCCCGAGAGTTACGGGCTTGGATCTAGCGCAACCGATGCGGAGATCACGGAGGTACTACGGGCGATGCTCGCGGGCGACCCGAGCGCCCGGGTCGTGCTGCTGACGCCGGCTACCATGGCCCAGCCCGAGTACCGCTTTCTGCCGGAGCACGGCGAGTCGATCGAGGAGCACTGGGTCTTCCGCGTCATCATCCCGTCGGCTTGGCCAATTCTGCAATGGTCGATCGTCGACCTCCACACCGCGGCTCCCGCCTACAGTTATGGATTTGACTAAACGGCACCGCAACATCGTGGATGGAGCGCTGTAGAATGGGCCAGACTATTTCCGGGTGAGCGCCTGGCTTTGGTGAAAACACAGGTTTCCGACACATCAAATGCCTGTGAGCGAAGACGGCCAACAGGGCTTGCTGGTGCAATGCATTGCTAGGCAAAGCCTTGTAATGCGCCTACTTGTTGATAAACTCATTTCGGCGCTATCGACAGCTTGTGATACAAAGCGCGATCGCTTTCTGATGCGGTAGCAGCTCCCAGCTCTGCTGGGCTTTGGGTAAAAGATAGCCTCGTCAGGACTTTATCAACAGGCAGGCGCGTTAGGCTCGGCCAGCACGAAAAGGGTCTTGCGCCACAAAGGTGCGGTTGCAGATCTGAATTGAGCGCTCGCCAGGTCTGAGGTGTACTGGTGCGTCGATTGGACCTGACGCTTATGAGCGCTGTCGCCGCACGGTCGTGGCACGACTCGCTGACTGACTTTCTCTGGCAAGCAAGGGTTTTGTTGTGGTGCGGATGACCCTTACTTTACGCAGGGTCAGGGGTGCGCTAGAATAATGTCCGATAGGCTTTGAATATCGGACATTGATGAGGCCGCCCATGACCGAGCTTGTGCCGCCCACCGAGGCCGCCCTCGCTCGCCTCGCCCCGACCGTCGAGAAGGCCCGCGACTTCGTCGCCCTCAGCCAGGCCGCCAACACCGCCCGGGCGTACAAGGCCGACTGGGCCCACTTCGCGGCATGGTGTGTGGAGCGCGAGCTCATGTCCTTGCCCGCGACGCCGGCGACGGTCGCCCTCTACCTCACCGACCTCGCCGATCCAAGCGAGGCGGACCAGGTCGCCCGCAAGGTTTCGACCATCCAGCGCCGACTCTCGGGCATCGTCTTTTATCACACGGCCGCCAACCACGACTCGCCCGCGGACAGCCGCGAGGTGCGGGCGGTGATGCGCGGCATCCGCCGTGCCAAGGGGACGGCACCCACCGAGAAGCAGCCAGCCACCACGGAGATCATTCGGGCGATGGTCGAGCAGCTTAGCGACGACCTGCGCGGTCGGCGCGACCGGGCCCTGCTCCTCCTCGGCTTCGCCGGGGCCCTGCGCCGCTCCGAGCTGGTGGGTCTGGAGTTCAGGGATGTCCAGATCACCCGCGAGGGGATCGTGCTGACGATCCGCCGCTCGAAGACCGACCAGGAGGGCCAGGGCATGACCAGGGGCATCGCCTACGGCTCCAACCCCGACACCTGCCCGGTGCGCGCGCTACAGGCCTGGCTGGAGCACACCTATATAAAGGATGGGCCGCTCTTCCGCTCGCTGCGCTTCGGGCGGGTGCAGCCCCGCGGCCTCGATGGGCGCGACGTGGCTCGCATCGTCAAACGTGCGGCGACTGAGGCAGGCCTCGACCCGACGCACTTCAGCGGGCACAGCCTGCGGGCCGGGCTGGCGACGGCCGCCGCGGCCGCGGGCGTTTCCGAGCGGGCACTCATGGAG
>JAAXUL010000317.1 GCA_013336035.1 Chloroflexales bacterium | reverse complement strand
GCGTCGGCAACCTGGGCGCGCACCGCCTCGGCGCTGCCCTGTAGCAGCTCGTCCCACTGGGCAAGCCCGCCGGCCACGGCGCCGCGCACCTGGGGGCGCGCCTCGCGCAGCGATGGCCCGGCCCGCCTGTCATCCCAGTTGACCACCTGCACAGGGTAGTCGGCCACCAGGCTGAACATCAGCTCGTCGCCGTGGACGTGCAGCACATTGAGCCAGCCGGGAGAGGCCGCCTCCAGCAAAGCAAGATCCGAGGGTCGCCCCCAGCGGCGGTACTCGTCCTCGTCCATGCTGAGGTAGGTCGCGTCTGCGGTCGAGCAGAAGACGCCCGCGGCGCCCGCGGCCAGGGCCGCCGCGACAAAGGCCCGCCAGGTGCCGATCACTGTGTCGAAGCCGCGCCGGAAGACCTCGGGGTGGCGCCGCCGCCAGATCTTCGCCTGCTCGCCCGCCAGGCATGCGGCCACGGTCAGCGGGTTGAAGATCGTCTGGATCACCGGCGTATCGCCCGCGCCCGCCACCGTCAGCGCTATGCAGCGCAGCTGCCTGGCCAGGGCCCCGGCCGCCAGATCACTGGGGGGCAGGGCCTCCCACTGCTCGAGTGTGGTGATCGGACGCGGGCCCTTCACCAGATCGCCCTCGGGGTTGCCGTCATAGACGCCGCGCAGGCCCGCGTCCTCGGCCACAAAGACCTGCGAGGGCGTCAGCTTGATGAAGTCGAAGTCGAAGCGGGCCTGAAAGTCGAGCGTGGCCCGGGCCAGATCCTCGGCCGAGTGGTCCTCGACAGGCCAGTGACGCCAGAGGGCGATCGGGACGCGCGGCGTGGGCTCCCCCGCAATCGCAGCAAGCAGCAGCTCTCGTTTGCTCAGCATAAGACCTCCGTATGACTCTAGTGCGGTCTGTATTATACAAAGCCGCCTCCCACTGGTATAATATAGCGGCCCACCGATGCCCGCTACCTATCCCCCTCCGCTAAGACGCATAAGCATACCGTCCACCTGTGTGAGAGAGAAACGCATGACACTTAGGCTGGAAGGGAGCGCCATCCTCATCGCCGATGATGAGGAGCCGATCCGCGACCTGCTCCGCGATATCCTTGAGCCCGAGGGCGCCGCCATCCGCGTCGCACGCTCAGGCAAAGAGGCCCTGGAGGTCATCGAGGCCGACGAGCCCGACGTCGCCATTCTGGATGTGCGCATGCCCCCGCCCGACGGGCTGGCCGTGCTCCAGACGCTGCGCGCCAAAGGCCTCGACCTGCCCGTACTGATCATCACCGCCCAGGACTCATCGACGATGACCATCGATGCGATGCAGCGGGGCGCCTACGACTACCTGGGCAAGCCCTTCGACCCCGACGAGATCCTGCACACCGTCCAGCGCGCCGTCGAGCACCGCCGCCTCACTCGCCGCGTCCTGGCCCTCGAGCGCCAGGTCACCCAGGACCCGCGCGACATCCTGATCGGTCGCAGCGGCGCGATGCAGCAGGTCTACAAGCTGATCGGGCGCGTGGCCAACAGCGACGCCACAGTGCTGATCACCGGCGAGAGCGGCACCGGCAAAGAGCTGGTCGCCCAGGTGCTGCACCGCAGCTCGAACCGCCGCGAGGGGCCCTTCGTCGCCGTCAACTGCGCCGCCCTGCCCGAGACCCTGCTCGAGAGCGAGCTGTTCGGCCACGAGAAGGGCTCCTTCACCGGCGCCATGGCCCAGCGCAAGGGCCGCTTTGAGCAGGCTACCAGGGGCACGATCTTCCTTGACGAGATCGGCGAGATCAGCCCGGCCACCCAGAAGAAGCTCCTGCGCGTGCTCCAGGAGCGCACCTTCGAGCGCGTCGGCGGCAATGCCCCCATCAAGGCCGACGTGCGCGTCCTCGCGGCCACCAACCGCGACCTGCTCGAGGAGACCCGCAACGGCACCTTCCGCGAGGATCTCTACTACCGCCTGAATGTCGTCAATATCAACATGCCCTCGCTGCGTGAGCGCAAAGAGGACATCCCCGTCCTAGTCGACCATTTCCTCCACAAGCACCGCTTCGGCGACGTCTCAGCCCATATTACCGAGGCGGCCTTCGCGGCGATTATGGATCAGGAGTGGCCGGGCAATGTGCGGCAGCTCGAGAATACGATCGAGCGGGCGGTTGTGCTGGCCCAGGGCGGCCTGATCGGCCACGAGCACCTGCTGCTAGGCGATAGCGCGAGCGCCCGCGAGCAGATCCTCGACGGCGCGCTGGCCCGCCTGATCGGGGGCGCCGACGATCTGCCCACCATCGTCGCCAATGTGCGCCGCCGGCTCATCACTCTGGCCCTCGAGCGCACCCACGGCGACCATGCCGCCGCCGCGCGGCTCCTCGGCATCAGCGCGATCGATCTGGGCAAGCTCTGAAAAACGACAAAGGTGTGAGCGACTGCTCACACCTTGTCCCTCACCCGGTAGGCTGCTCGCGCACTACAGCGAGATAGCGAGCAGCCCCACCATAAAGGTCAGCTCCAGGCAGCGCAGCGTATCGCGCCGCGCCGCGTCCCAGAACTCGTCGCGGCCCAGCCACCACCAGATCCGCTCGGCTTTGCCGCGCAGGTAGCGGGCCCGATCCGTTGTTGCCGGCACAGCCGCAAGACGAAAAAGACGCCGAGTGTGGAGCACGAGGATTGACCCCCACAGGCCGACCAGCAACAGTTGTATCATGATGCTCATAGACCTCACCTCGTCTTCAGTCAGCAGGGCTCCCGGCCACACTTTACACCTCGACCATTACCCCTACTCAACAACAAACGTAACAAGGGGCGCCTTTGTGCTTGCCCCCGTCGTCGCCCGAGAAGTGGCATATGCCCGCCCGGCACCGCAGGCCGCCGGGGCCCTCTCTTAACTTCTGTATGCAATGCCTGTGCCAAAGAAGGCCGTGCAGGGCGTCACTATGCTTTCTCTGGGCCGCCTACCCTCGATAAAACTGCCGCCCCTCAAAGACCAGGGCCCCCGCGAACGTCACCCCTGCAATAATGCCCAGCCCAGCCCACGTGAAGGCCGCCGGCGGCCGTGACCGAAGCATCAGGTCTAACAGCCCCTGGCTGCCGTGGGTCAGCGGCAGGCCATAGCCGAGAACTCGCACTGGCTCCCAGAAGTTCTGCAGCGGCAGAAAGAAGCCGCTGAAAAAGATCGAGAGCAGCAGCACCAGCATCGAGAGCTGCACCGCCTGGCTCTCTGAGCGCGACACAGCCGAGATCAGAAAGCCCACGCCAAGCGAGGCAAGCGTGAGCAGCAGCACCAGCCCCGCGAAGGCCCACGCCGAGCCGAGGACTGGCACGCCCAGCGGCACCATCAGCCCCGCCAGGGCCGCCGTGATCAGCGCGATGAATGTCGTGTAGCCCAGGTATTTGCCCACGATCACATTCCACAGCTGTAGCGGCGCCACCTGGAAGATCTCGGTCGCCCCCAGCAGCCGCTCGCGCACCAATGAGAGCGAGCCCAGGGTCACCGCGATGTGCTGCACCAGCATCGCCAGGACGCTCGGCGCGTAGTAGACCATCGGGTCATAGGCCGCGCCGTTCAGGTTCTGGTAGCTCTCGAGCAGCGGCGAGACTATCACCGCCGGCGGCAGCGCGCCCAGTGTCGCGGCAACCCCCTCCAGGCGAGCAATCCGGTCACGGGTCTGCCGTATTCGCTCACGCTGTCGCTCGAGGTCGCCGCTGCCGATCGCCTGGTCCAGGGCGTCAAGATCGTCTTGCAGGGCCAGCAGATCCCGCCGGACCTCCTCGCCGTCCACCTGGCCCTCGCCCGGGCGTAAGATCAGGGCGCTCACCGCCAGAGCGCCGCTGAGCTGCCTGAGGCGCCGCACGGACTCTTGCAGCTGGGTGGGGTCGGTGCCGCCCAGGCCTGCGTCCAGCGCGTCAAGCTGGGCCCGCACCTTGGCCATCTGATCGCCGATGGCCTGGGCCTCGCCCTGCAGCGCCCCCGCGTTGCGCACCAGGATCTGGCGATTGATCTCCGCCACCTCGGCGTAGGCCAGGTACTGGATCCACTGCTCGTTAAAGGGGTTGATCTCGTTGTAGGTAAACTCGACGGCGGCCTGCTCACCGCGCAGCACCCGCTCCTCGATATCCGCGGGGAAGACCTGCACCACATCTACCAGGCCGGCCTCGAGCCTGGCCAGCGCCTGCTCGCGGTCGCTATCCAGGCTCACCAGCTGGAAATTGGCGCCCGTCAGCTGTCGGATATACGCCGGGTCGAGCGCCTCCTCTTGCCCGGGCGGCAGCACGAGGGCCGCCCGCATAGTCGGCTGGCCGCCCCGGTAGCCGACGCCGAACAGCATCAGGATGAGGAAAGGCCCCAGCAGCAGGCTCAGCACCAGGCGCGGCTGGCGGCGCACCTCGTTGATCTCTTTGGTGAAGAACGAGAGCGTGCGGATCACAAGCTTACCCATGGAGCACCTCGGCCCGCTCGAGCAGCGCCACCAGGATGTCGTCGAAGGGCGGCTGGTACTCCTCGGCCACCCGCACCGTCACCCCGGGGGCATCGCCCAGAGCGGCGAAGATCGCGGGCAGGGCCTCGCCCGCCCGCTCTACCAGCACATTGAGCGCCCCCGGCTCGCCGCGCACGCGCTGCACGTCGTTGATCTGCGGCAGGCGCAGCAGGATCTGCGAGGCCTCGCGCACATCCTGGGGGTCAACCACCAGACGCACGACCTCGCCGCCGAGGGCCGCGCGCCGCAGCCCGGTGGGCGACGCAACGTGCAGCAGGCGCCCCTCGCGCATCACGCCAACCAGATCACAGGCGGCCACCTCGCCCACATACTGCGTGGTCACGAGCAGGGTCCGCCCCTGGTCCCGCAGGGCCCGAAAGTGCTCCCAGAACTTCGTGCGCAGCACCGGGTCGACCCCCGCCGTCGGCTCGTCGGCGAAGATCAGGGTCGGGCTGTGGACCAGGGCGCACGCCAGCGAGAGCCGGCGCTGCATGCCGCCCGATAGATCTCGCCCCAGCCGCGTCCGGGCCGGCCCTAGCTCGACGAAGTCGAGGATCTCGCGCAGCCGCTTCCGCCGCCCAAACCAGCTGATCCCATAGAGGGAGGCCACAAAGTTGAGGTTCTCCCAGACGGTCAGGTTTGGGTAGAGGGTAAACAGCTGGGGCACATAGCCGATCTGCTGGCGTAGGCGCCTGTTGCCTCGGCCGGGCCGCTGCCCCAGCACCCGCACCACGCCCTCTTGCGGCTTGTAGACCCCCGTCAGCAAACGGACTGTCGTGGTCTTGCCCGAGCCGCTGGGCCCGATCAGCCCAAAGATAGTGCCCGCCGGCACCTCTAGATTCAAGCCCTCGACGCCCACCTGCTCGCCGAAGCGGATGCTCGCCCCTCGCAGCTCAAGCGCCAGTGCTGTCGGCTGTGCCATACTGCCCCGCTCGTCACGCTATGAGTACGCCTGAGGCGGGGAATGCAAACGATATGCCAGTGGGCGATCACATGGCCGGCGGCCCTGCCTCGACCCGGCGGCGCACCGCCTCGGCCCAGTCGCCCTGGGCGGGCGCCGCCCACATAGTCTCGATCCACCAGGTCGCCCCGGCCGCGGCCCAGGGCGCCAGGATGGCGCGGGCGAGCGCAGGGTTGTCGCCCGGGGTTGTGCCCTCCACGACCACGTCAAAGGGGGCGGGGGCCTCACGGCGGGCCGCGACATAGGCCACGGCCTCGCGCAGCTCGTCCGGCGTCACCTGGCGCATCTGTCCATCCGCGCCGCGCGCCGAGGGGATGAGGCCGTCGTAGCGCAGCACCCGGGCCATCGAGCGCTCGCTGGGCCAGGCGCCCACCACCCAGATCGGGATGCGGGGCTGCTGCAAGGCCGGCGCGGACCCCGTGTGCATGCCGGCCGTATCCACCGCGTAGTGGCGGCCCCTAAAGGCGTAGGGCTCGCCGCGCCACAGGCCCGTGAGGATTTCCAGGCCCTCGTCGAGCAGCTCGGCCCGCGTCCTGCGGTCGGTCACCTCGCCGAAGTGGGGGAAACCGCTGTCGGGGGCGCCCAGGCCCACGGCCAGGGTCACCCGCCCGCCCGAGAGGTGGTCGAGGTTAGCCGTCTCGCTGGCCAGCTTCCAGGGGCGCATACGCGAGAGCGGCGTAAGCATCGTGCCCAGCCTGATCCGCTCGGTCCGCATCGCCGCCGCCGTCAGGCTGACCCAGGCGTCCCACCCCCAGACTGGCTCCCACACAAAGAAGCCATCCCAGCCGGCGCCCTCGGCGCGGGCAGCCAGCTCGGCCGCGGCCCGCGCGTCGCCAAAGGGCATCACAAACCCGAAGCGCATCCGGTGCCTCCTCTGTTGGACGAAACGCAGTGACGACCGTTATACTTCAAGTTGAGGGCCAGCGGATCGGACCAGGGAAGGAGCGGGCTCCGGGCCCTGCCTGCCGGCGGACCAGGGCAGCCTCGCCCGGGCCGCCCGTGAAGGGCCACCATAGCGAGGTCGGTGGTGGGGGATTTCCGCAGATGAGCTGGGATATGTGGAGCAATACAGATACGTTCTTTGTCCTGACGAGGTGTTAGATGCAGGAAGAAGATCGCACCGCCCTCCGCGGCCTGATAACAGGGCAGCGCCAGGCGGCATTAGGGACAGTCTCCGACGGGACGCCCTTTGTCTCGATGGTGCTGTACGCACTTGAGATGCGCGAGGGGGCTATGCCCGCGCCCCTCATTCATGTCAGCAGGCTCTCGGCTCACACGCGCTATCTCCAGGTTGACCCGCGGGCCTCGCTCTTAATCATGCAGCCCGATGTAGGCGAGATCGACCCGCAGCTCCTCGGACGAGTCTCAATCCAATGCCTGGCGCGGGTGATCCACTTCGACGATCCAGGCTACGCCGCCGCCAAGGCCGCCTACGCGGGCCGCCTGCCGGACCAGGAGTACCTCTTCGCCTTCGCGGACTTCACGCTCTTCCGCCTCGAGCCCCAGGAGGCCCGCTATGTGCGCGGCTTCGGCAGAGCCTTCACCCTCGACCTGCACAAGCTGAGCGAGGTGCTGGCCTAGCGGGCGGTGTGTCAGGGGGAAACCAGGTTTCCCCCTGACACAGCCCCTCTTACTCTATCACCGTGCCCGCGCCCGCCAGAGCCGCGCTAATACAGCCTGCCCGGCGCGCATCACCCAGGATCACCCGGCCAACACCTGCCGCCAGGGCCTCCTGGGCCCCCAGGACCTTCTTCTTCATCCGGCCCTCGGCGAAGGACAGGTAGGCCTCGATCTCGCCCCGCGGGATGCGCCCGATCAGCGAGGCCTCGTCGGGGAAGCTGCGCAGCAGACCTGGCACATTCGAGAGCAGCAGCAGAGTGTGGGCGCCAATAGCCGCCGCAATGGCCGCCGCCGCCCGGTCGCCGTCCACATTCAGGGCCTCGCCCGCCTCCGAGCAGGCCAGGGGCGCCACCACGGGCAAGTAGCCTGCCTCGAGCAGCGCCCGCAGCAGCCCCGTGTTTACCCGCTCGATCGTGCCAGTCCAGTCATCGCGCAGCAGCTTCTGGCGCCCATCCTCGACCACCCTGATCGTCGCCTTGCGCTTGCCCTCCAGCAGCCGCCCGTCGAGGCCGCTCAGGCCCACGGCGTTGCAGCCCCGCGCCTGTAGCAGCTCGACCAGGCGCTTATTCACCAGGCCGCCCGCCGCCATCATGAAGAGCTCCAGCGTGCGCCTATCAGTGTAGCGGCTCGTGTAGCCGCTCGGCGAGGTCACAAAGCGGGGCGGGTGGCCCACAGCCTCGCCCAGCTTGTTTGTCTCGTCGGAGCCGCCATGGACGAGCACGAAGCCCTCGCCAGCGGCGTGGCGGGCCGCCAGGTCGTCGCACAGAGCGGCATAGTCATTTCCGGCACTACCCCCGACTTTGATGACATGCATGGTCCTCATCCTTTTCACAGGATTGTATGGTACACATAATACAGAGAGCTCTGCGCGAGATAATAGCTGAGGAACCACGGAATGTCCACGTCTTTGTATGGCCGCCGCACGGCCGCATATATTCCCCTTCTGCTCGTCCTCCTGCTGACAGCCTGCGCTTCGGCCCAGGCCCCCGCCCCAAGCCCCCCCACGGGAGCCGCGGCGCCTGAGGCCTCACCGGTCTCACGCAGTGTGCCGATCATCGAGCCCGCGGTAGCCTACGCCGCCGAGGCCCCCACAGCCACGGTGCCGCCCAGATCGACGATGCCCGGATCCGCGGTGCGGAAGATGGCGATGTCGTTGGCGTCCGGGCCGCTGGCGGGATCGCCCACCCAATTCACGCGATCGCTTAAACTACTGCCATCCCCGGT
>JAAXUL010000316.1 GCA_013336035.1 Chloroflexales bacterium | reverse complement strand
CGAGCGGCGGAGGCTGTTTCGGGTCAATCATAAGGGTGCTGACCGGGCCTCAGTGCCGATTCGGGCGACCGGCACGGGCATCATGGCGCGTGCGCCACCGGATCGACGCAGGGGTGATCACGATCTGTAGCTGGCGTATGCACGGGCAACGACGTGCTCCGGAGCGCGGCAGCTGGCACTGGAGGCGTCAGCATTGGAGCAGTAAGCGGGCCGCCGCTCGCAGTTCGAGACGGTCGGATCCGGGCGGGTAGGCCCGCGCGTGGGATTGCGGGAGGCAAGGCCCGTGACAGCGCGGCGCTCGTCGTCGCCGCATCCGCCGCACGCGACGGGGCAGGCGCCGGCAGTGCGGTGCAGCTCGCCAGCAGCAGTGCCGCCGGGATCACCCAGAGCACGAGGAGCAGCCTGGAAGATTTCATGCGCAGCTTCCTCCGTTCGCACGAGGTGTGATCACGCCGGATAACGGCTTCCATGTCGATACGGAAGAGGAAGATGAGGGGCGAGCGATCAGCGCACCTGCCCCATGGTCACGCCACCCGAGTTCGCTGGCGGGGACGTGCGGTGCACCCACAAGAGGCCGGGAACAATCATCGCCTGACTGGGTAAACCAGGGCTGAGCGGGGGCTAAAGGGCAGCTAAACCCGCGTGCGACGTGCGTCCGAGCCGCTCATATCGCGCCCCGCTGGTCCCATGACCGACGTGCTATGATGCTGGTAGGACTGGAGGCCAGATCGTCGAACTGAGGTACCCGATGCCGCAGGGCCTCGCCCAGCACAGCATCGTCGCCATCTGCCTCATCATCACCCTGGAGGAGGCGAACGTCCCGCTGCCTATCCCCGGCGATCTGCTGCTTGTCTACGCGGGGGCCATGAGCGCGCATTCCCTCGGGCGGTTTAGCGGGTGGCTGGTGCTGCTCACCCTCGTCCCGACCCTCGGGGCCATGGCGCTCTATGCGCTGGTGCGGCGGGGCGGGCGCCCGCTCATCAAGCGCTATGGGCGCTATCTCGCCCTGGGGCCGCGCGAGCTCGCCCGGAGCGAGGCCCTCTTCGCCCGCTACGGCTGGGGCGGCATCGCCGTTGGGCGCTCCATCCCCTTCCTCCGCCACGCGGTCATCATCGCCTGCGGCGTCCTGAACGTCCCCTGGCGCAGCGTGCTGCTGGGCCAGCTGGTGGGTGGGGCGATCAACACGCTCATCTTCATGCTCCTGGGCGCCCTGCTCGGCCCGACGGTGATCGAGGCCATCCACCTACCCCGCCAGGTCGTCCGCCTGGTCGAGCTGCTCCTGCTCGCGGTGGGGCTGCCGGCACTGCTCTGGTGGCTCTGCCTGCGCGTGCGCGCGCCAGCGGGGGCCGTGGTCACGCGTCGGCAGCTGGTCGGGCCGATCCTGCTCGCCAGCGCGGCGGGGACGGCGGCCCTGAGCGCGACGTGGGCGGCCCTCGCGGCGGCGTCGGCCCTCTGGGGCCCCTGGCCCCAGCTCCACCTGCTCATCGATCTGGCCCAGTGGGGCGTGGGGCGCGGGCTCCCACCGGGCCTCGCCTACGTGCTCGTCTTCACGGGGCTGCTGGCGATCTGCGCGGCCCTGGGCGCCGCCTACGCCCTCCTGCTGCGCCCGAGCGTCGCCCCCGATGCGCGCAGCCTCCTGCGCCAGGCCCTGGGGCTGGCGGTCCTCGCCGGCGGCGCCCTCGCGCTCACCCTCCTGGTGGCCCTCGCCCTGCCGCACAATGCGCCCATGCGCGCGTGGTGGGCGGCGCAGCCGGGCGGTATCACGCTGGCGCTGAGCCTCGGGGTGCTCGCGTACGCCATCACCACGGTGTGCGGGCACACCCTGGCCGTGGCGCTCGTCTGCGGGCGCTGAGGGACGCACCGGCCCCGCGCTCCGCGGCACAGGGCTGCACCTCACCGACGATCGCGATCTCCGGCGAGGCGAGCAGCAGCCGGGTGAGTCGCCGCAGCGCCGCGTTGTCATCCACCATGATCAGGTGCAGGGCTGCCTCCATTGCCAACTCTCTAATTACCATACTGGTCCGTTGAGGAAAGCATAGCCGGGGCGGCTAAGGCGCAGATAAGTGGGCGCTAATGCTAAGCAAATGTGCGGCGCGGACGCCATGCGGTATGCTGCGCTGCCCGCTCACGGACAGACAGAGCTTCTTTAGCTGTGCCTTTAGGGAGCGCTCATCGCCATCTTCTGTGCGCTCGCTATCCTGCCCACCGCGGCCATCAGCAGCAGGATGGCGAGCGGCCCGAGCCCCAGGGGCGTGGCGACCCACCCCAGGACCGTCGGGCCGACCACCATCAGCCCGGCGGCCAGGATGAGCAGCGCGGCGATGCCCACGGTGTAGACCAGCGAGAGCAGCAGGCGCTTCCACGCTGGCCGATCCTCCTCCACCTCGCCCGGTTGAGCGCGTTCATCAGGCCGCGCACGCCGCCCGAGGCTGACCAGAGGGCGATCACCACGCTGAGCGAGAGGATGCCGCCCTGACGCTGCTGGAGCTCGCCGATCACCCGGTCGACCACCAACATCGCCTGGCCAGGCAGCAGCAGGCCCGCCTGCTGCCGCAGCCAATCGAAGAACGTGCCCAGCTTGAGAAAGCCGAGTAGGGTCACCAGGAAGAGAATGAAGCGCCCATCCACGAACCGCCCCAGGCACATCCACCCTGGCACAGGGCGTGCAGACCTGAGCCCAGCGGTGGCACCAGGCAAGCCTCCAAGGCGCGTACACCGGGTGATGCCGGCAGCGCACAGCACGGGAGCGCCCGATGCGACAGCAGCGAATCATGGTCTTTAACGACACCGCCGAGATCCTCAGCCTCTTCCACGACATCCTTGCCGGCGAAGGCTACGCGATCTCGACCAACACCTACGGCACGCTGGAGCTGCCGCTGGTGCAGCAGTATCGCCCCGACCTGCTCATCGTTGATTTCCCGCCCGTGGTGCGCGAGGAGCAGGGCTGGCAGCTGCTCCAGAAGCTCAAGATGTGCCCGGACACCCAGGCCATCCCGATCCTGGTCTGCACGACGAACCTGCGGGCCCTGGACAACAATCAGGGCTGGCTCGCCACCAAGCACATCCTGGCCATCCCCAAGCCCTTCAGCATCGACGAGCTGCTGGCGGCCGTCGCCACCCAGCTCCGGCTGAGGCCGGACGATGCGCACGCACCCCCAAGCCCGCCCCTGCGGGAGCGAGAGGTATGACGCTTTCGATGGGGAGGGGGCAAGAGGCCCGCGCGAGCGTACTCGCCGACCTGGCGACCCGCTACGGCGCCCTGGTGGGCCTCCACGCCCACTTGCTCACCGGCGACGCCCTGGTTCCCCGCAGACCATTGAGCCGAGCCTCACCAGGGCCTCGGAGGTGCGCCGGGCCTTCCTGGGGCCGTCCCTGCGCGCCCTCGGCCTCGCTGGCGGCGCGGGCTGATCGCTGGCGGTCACGTCCCTCCGAGCCGCATGCACCGCTGCTGCTCGGCTGCGTGGAGCGTCACCCCCCGCCTGGCAGCGCGGCAACCCTACGGTCGCCACCCCGCTCCCGCTTCAGCACCGCGCGCGCCGCAGCCGCTCCCGGGTCCCCGCGACGAGGGGCGGGTAGCCCGGGCGGAGGGCGCTGGCGGAAGCTATGGCTTAGGCTCCGCTGCCGAGGGGCGAATCGGCGTAGTGGGCCAGCAGGTCGGCCGGGTGATCGTAGACGGCGAGCGCGCCCCTCAACCCCGCGTCGTCCCAGCCGCCTGAGCGCAGCCCGATCACGCGCACCCCCGCCTTGCCGGCCGCCTCCACATCGTACGGCGTGTCGCCGATCATCACCGTCTCCTCGGCGGCCAGCGCGAGCCGCTTGAGCGCCGCCACCACGATGTCCGGCTCCGGCTTGGACTGCGCCGCGTCATCGGCCGAGGTCTGCTCGCGGAGCAAATCGTCCACCTCGGCAAGCTCCAGCAGTGGGCCGAGCTCGTCCTTGGCCGCCGAGCTCGCCACCACCAGCTTCACCCCGTCGGCGCGCAGCCGTGCGACGAGCGCCCGGGCACCAGGCAGGGGCGTGAGCGTGGGCAGGTAGCGCTGCTTGAAGATCGCCCCACGGCGGCTGGCGATCTGCTCGCCCTCGGGGCTGTCCTTCGTAAGGCCCGCCACCTCGGGCAGCAGCTGATCACTGCCCATGCCGATCAGGTGCCGCACCCGCTCAAGCGTGACGTGGTGCCCGTGCTCGCCGAGGGCCTCGACCCACGCTCGGGCGTGGGCCGCATTGCTGTCCACCAGGGTGCCGTCCACGTCGAAGATCACGCCGCGATATGCCGCCATGGCCCTACTCCTCTCGCCGCTGGATGCCACGCAGACGGAGCAGGGCGGCGCTTATCACGCGGCCTCGTTCCCGCGCGTCGTGCCCTGCGTGCCAGGCGTGCTGGGGCCTGGGTTGCAAGGGATGTGCCGCCACGCGCTCCCCAAAGCTGCTTCAAGACCCGGATGCCAACGACACTCGCAGCACTGCTCAGCTGGCGCGCTTCGTGCTTCCTTGCACTAAGAAGCGACCTACGCTGGGCGAGAGGAGTAAGCGATGCAGGCGATTCGACGATGGTGGGACAGGAGCGTGCTGAACAAGATCACACTCCTGATGAGCTTCAGCCTGATCTTCTGCTGCTGTGGCTGGACCGGCCGGGTCGGCGGCGACGCGCCAGACCGGGCGGCTTCCTCGGCGTCGCCCCGCGAGAGCCCCAGTCATCGCGCGCCAGGCTGGTGAGTGCTCCCCCAGGGCGGATGCAGGCGGTCATCAGCGGTGGAGGCTGAACATGGGCATGCTCGATGGCAGGGTGGCCTTTATCACCGGGGCGGCGAGCGGGATTGGGGCCGGGACGGCCCGGCGCTTCGCCGAAGAGGGGGCGCTCGTCGCCCTGGCCGACGTGCAGCAGGAGGGCGGCGAGCGCCTGCGCGATGAGCTCGTAGCGGCGGGCGCCCAGGCGCTCGCCGTGCGCTGTGAGGTGAGCGACGCCGCCTCCGTCGAGGAAGCCATCACGGCGACGGTCGCGGCGTTTGGGAGGCTCGACATCGTCTTCGCCAACGCCGGCATCAACGGGGTCTGGGCGCCGATCGAGGAGCTCCAGCCGGACGAGTGGGATCGGACCCAGGCGATCAACCTCCGGGGCACCTATCTCACGATCCACTACGCCGTGCCCCACCTCAAGCGCGGCGGGGGCGGCAGCATCATCATCACCAGCAGCGTGAACGGCACGCGCACCTTCTCCACCCCTGGGGCCAGCGCCTACAGCACCTCGAAGGCCGGGCAAGTGGCGCTGATGAAGATGGTCGCCCTGGAGCTCGGGCGCCACCACATCCGCTGCAACGCGGTCTGCCCGGGCATGATCCACACCAACATCGAGGAGCGGACGGAGCAGCGCCACACCGAGGCGCTCGCGATCGAGGTGGAGCTCCCGCAGGGCAGCCCCGCCGTGGACGCGGGCGTGGGCGATATTTTCGAGGTGGCCGACACCTGTCTCTTCCTCGCCTCAGACCTCGGCCGCCACGTCTCCGGCGTGGCGATCTACGTCGACGGCGGGGCCTCGCTGCTCCGCTAACCGACAACACAGCGCCAGTCGCCGGGAGGAGGCGCGCGCCTGGGCCATCCCGAGCCGCAGGGGCGACCTCCATCGCGGCTCCCCACTATGCGGCCTCACCGGGCTCGCGCTCCTGGGCCGCGAGCTCCTCGGCGCGCAGCAGGCCCTGCACCGCGCGGTCGCCGGCCGTCACCGCGAGGGCGTGTGGGGCCGGGCTGATGCGCGCGCCGTGCCGATTGGCGTAGACCCGCGTGAACGCCGCGCCCACGAAGTAGATCACCCCCGCCCCATAGGCCCAGGTCAGCAGCACGACCACGGCCCCGATCACCCCGTAGGCCGAGCGCACCAGGCTGCTGCGCAGGTAGAGCCCGAGCAGGGCCTGGCTCGCCACCAGCAGCGCGGCGGTGACCGCGGCGCCGACCAGGATGTCGCGCCAGGATGCGTGCGCGTCGGGCAGGAGCCAGAAGGTGAGGGCGACCAGCAGCAGCACCACGACGACCGCGACCAGCAGCTGCGCCGCGCGCACCAGCCCCCACGGGAGGGCAAGCGCGCTGAAGAGGGGCCCCGCGACCGCCTCGAGCTCCACGCTGAGCGTCACCCCGACCAGGGCAAGCACGCCGACGCAGAAGGTCAGGACGAGGGAGATCCAGCGGTCGATGACGAAGCGGCGCGCGCCGTGCTCGGCGCGGGGGATGACCTCCCAGATGGTGTTGAGCGAGTCCTTAAGGTGGTTGAAGAGGGCCGAGCCGCCGAGGAGCAGGCCGACGGCGCCGATCAGGGTGGTCCCAAACGACGCGGCCTGGAGCGCGACCCCGTTCAGCAGGGTCTGCAAGGCCGCCGCGCCTTCGGCGCCGACGACAGCCGCCACCTGATGGACCACCGCCTCGTCGGCCCGCTCCCCGAGGGCGAGCCGCAGGCCGGCGGTGGCAATGACCAGAAGGGGCGCCAGGGAGAACAGGGCGTAGAAGGCCAGGGCCGCGGCGAGCCGAACAACGCGGGTGTGAACGCAGGCGCCGAGCGTGTCATAGCCGAGCCCCCAGAGGCTCTGGAGGGTCGCCCGGAGCAGGCCTGCGCGGCGGCCAGTCGTCTCGTGCATGGCGTTGCCTGTTCGTCGCGCTCTGTGCGGGGCGCACGCCGCAGCGTCGCCTCGCGGACACTGCAGCGCGGCCAGTCCGACGGGTCATAGCACGGCGCGGGCCATCAGGGTCGGCAGCCTGCCGAGAACCACCCGCGCCCGTCCGGCGGCGCCCCAGGGTCAGACACGCTCCAGCGGAGACGGTGCATCATCGCTGTCACGGACACCCGGCGGCGGGGTCGGGTCGGCGTCGGGGAAGGCGTCCCGGAGCAGGTTGACCCCGCGCTGGGGATGCGCGAGGTGGAGCAGGGACTGGCGCTCCTCCCGCTTCTTGTGGACGTCCAGGTCCATTGCCATGATGCGGTCCTGGCGCAGGCTCGTGTCCACCTCGCCGTCACGGTTGAACGACCACATCAGCATCGGCTCGCCCATCGGGAGTGGGTGACCCGGCTGCCCGTCGTGGCGCCCGGTGTGCCAGAGATGCCAGGTCTTCCCGTAGCTGTTCACCAGCAGCGCCATCAGCTCGCGCTCGGCCACGTCCGGTAGCCCAGGCACCACCAGCTCGCCCGAGAAGACCTCGTAGTTGTGCGGGTGCCAGAGGCTCTGCTCCTCGGCGGACAGACCGAGAAACAACTGCTCGGAGATGATGTACTCGATGCCGATCAGGTTGGCGTCGGCGGTGTTGCCGTCGAAGATGGCGCACTGGAGGAAATCGGCGTTGACCTGCTTGCAAAAGTGATGGGCCTCCATCTGCATGGGAGGGTCGTGGCGGGCGCAATGGAAGCCGACCACGTAGATATCGAAGCCGTGGAGCGGGGTGGCGCGCTGGAGGAGGGTTGAGCCGAGCTCCAGGGTCTGGCGCTTAAGCGTCTTGTCGCCACCGGGCGGGCGCAGCGGGGCGGGCCGATCCTTCGTCACTGGCATTCCTTTCTGTCCATCGTCACCCCTCACGGCACCGGCTGCAATTCCGAGGCCGCCCGGGGTACGCCCCTTGCTGCCCATAGGGAGGATGAGCGGTTGGAGGAATGGGAATGAGATGCAGCTCGAGGATAAGACGGCCCTGGTGACCGGGGCGGACAGCGGCATCGGGCAGGCCTTCGCCCACGCTGGGGCCAACGTGGCGGGGCACTACCACGGTGACGAGGCGGGCGCACGACGGATCGCGCAGCAGGTCGAGCAGCACGGGCGTCGGGCCGGGGTGCTCCAGGCTGACCTCGGCGACCCGGCCAAGGCCGGGCGGCTCTTCGCCGAGCTCCAGGCGCAGATCGGCCCCCTCGATAGACTGGTCAACAACGCCGGGCGCGGCACCAAGGTCGCACAGTCCCTCAACACGCCCCTGGAGGAATTCCTGCGCGTGCTGCACGTCGACCTGGTGAGCCCCTGGGTGCTCTGCCAGCACGCGGCCCGCCAGATGCTCGGCCGCGGTGGCGGGGTCATCATCAACATCACCTCGGTCCACGAGGAGATCCCGATAGAGGGCCAGCCCGACGCCGCTCGTCGTTGCCCGAGGGAGGGCCCGGCCGGGGCCACCATTATTCCGGGAAAAGTTCCCCTAAGCTCGACTTTATCGTGCGCCCTTTAACGGTATGAACGATTGCTCTGAAGGAGCCGTCCTTGGACACTGGGACGAGGGCTACGCAGCGGGCGTGTATGTGTGGC
>JAAXUL010001080.1 GCA_013336035.1 Chloroflexales bacterium | reverse complement strand
CGCTGCGCCTGCTCGCCGACGGCGCGCCCCCGCCGGCCCTGCTGCGCGACGGGCTGGGCAGCGCACGGGTCTTCTTGACCCTCCCGACCTTCGCGGACCTGGCCGAGGGCGGCCTGAGCCCGATCCGCCAGTACGGGCGCGACAGCTCCATGGTGCTGCAGCGGCTGGTGGAGGTCATCGCGGCCGTAGCGCCCTATGCCTATCGCCCCGAGGACCGGGCCGCCCTGGCCTGCCAGCTCCAGCTTGTGGCCGAGGCCGGCGAGGCGGGGCTTTCCACCGAGAGTGAGCGGCTCGCGCTGCGCCGGCGCCTGCTCACCGCCGAGGGCCTGCTCGACACGGCCCCAACGCCAGGGGCGTCGAAGCCGGCGGAGACGCTCAGGGCTATCGGGGACCGCTAGTATGGGCAACTTCAGCAACTGCGTAGCCCCCGGGATGAGCGCCCGCTTATCCTGCTTTGGGATAACGTGGCTATTCATAGGCGACTCCGCCCTATCCCCGGGGATGATGCAACAAGTAGCGCAATGCACGATGCCCGCGGGGCGGTTTTGCGCTCTAATGATCCATGTGCCCGCCCAAGCGGCCGGCCACAGCGTGGTGGCCGGTCTCATTGCTGGCAGACGCGGCCGGCCACAGCGTGGTGGCCGGTCTCATAGCCGGCAGACAAGGAGGAACCGATGCGCGAACGACGGCAGGAGCGCCGCGAGCAGCGGCAGGAGGACGGTCAGGAGTTCGGTCGCCGCGGCACCGCCACGAAGTACAAGATGCGCGAGAAGCTCGTCAGCTTCGGCGACGACTTCTGGATCGAGAACGAGCAGGGCCAGCGGGCCTTCAAGGTGGACGGCAAAATGCTGCGCGTCCGCGATACGCTGATCTTCGAAAGCCCTCAGGGCCAGGAGCTGGTCAAGATCCAGGCGAAGATGCTCTCGATCCGTGGCCAGATGCGGCTGGAGCGCAGCGGTGGCGCGAGCACCGTAGTCAAGAAGGACATGATCAACATCGTGCGCGACCACATGGTGCTGCTGGTCGAAGGCCAACCCGAGATCGACATCCGGGGCAACCTGCTCGACCACGAGTACACCTTTAGCCGAGGCCGCGACAAGATCGCCGAGGTCTCGAAGAAGTGGTTCCGCTTCGCCGACACCTACGGAGTGGAGATCGAGCCAGGCGCCGACGACGTGCTCATCCTGGCCGCGACCGTCGCCATCGACCAGCTCTCCCACGATATGGGGTAGATGCTCGCAAGCCCTGCTTGCGGCAACACTCAGGACGAAAAGGGGATTCAGGGAGGGCAAGCCCTCCCTGAATCCCCTCCGTGACCCAGCCAGGTGCGCTACCCACCAAGGGGGATTGCGATCAGCACCATGGCCACGCCGAGGCCCGCCAGGCCCAGCCCGACGCGCAGCGGGTTCGCGTTGGTGTGCCTCGCCCACGCGTAGCCGACGCCGAAGAGCATAGCCACCGCGATCAGGTTCGAGGTGCGGATGGCGAGGAACGGGTCATCGATGAACAGGTAGGGGATCAGCACCGGGAGCGTCGAGGTCACGGCGAGCAGGAAGATGGCCACGGCGCCGAGGAAGTCCTCGCCGATGACGCCGACGTGCTCCGGCCGGTGGTCGCGAAAGCGCCCGTAGATCGACGCGCTGAGGGCTGCCCGCTCCTCAGCGGTGAGGGCCGCCCCAAGCCGCTCCTCCAGCGCCGTCCCGATCAGCGCCAGCGCCGTGGGTCGGTCGGGCGCGCGCTGGATGTCGACCAGCATGCGCTGCTGCTGGCTGCGCTCGAAGAGGCTGGTCAGCACATACATGACCGCGTCGATAAGGCCCCATGCGACCGTGCAGCCGAGGGCCGCGAGGAGCATGCGCCGCACCGCCGTCGCCGTAAACGCTGCCATCGCCGCGTCGTGGGCCTCAATCCCGCGGTAGGCCAGGGTGAAGGTGAGCACGATCAGCACCCCGTAGACGACCTCGGCGAGCCGGTCGACCGGGTCGAGGTAGCGGGCGACAAAGCGCTCGCGGCGCTCGGTTTGCGCTGATGGGGTGGTCATCTTAGCGCCGCACCTCGAAGCGCACGACCCGCACCTGAGCGCTGGTGAGGCCCTCAGCGACCATGGTGTAGACCCCGTCCGCGAGCGATGTGCTCGTGGTCACGCTCCACACGGCGACGCCATCCTTATCCGCACTCACCCCGTCGCCGTCCGGGCTCACGGCCTCGATCTGCCCGTCGGGCTTGTGGATCCAGATCCCGACCTGTTCGTTGCGGCTGAAGCCCGTCGCGGTGAAGGTGAAGCTCGTGCCCGGGGGGCCGACAGTCGGCGAGACGCTGGCGTGCTCACTTGGCAGCGGCGGGGTCGACGCGGCGCCCTGGCGCACGATGAAGGTAGCGACACGGGTCGTGCCGCTGCTCACACCCATAGCGACGGTCGTGTACTCGCCGTCGGGCGTATCGGCCTCGGTGGTGACCAGCCACTTCGCGACACCATCCTCGTCGGCGTAGTACTGTGGCTTTCCGCCGATGTCGAGGGCGAGGGTCGAGATGTCGCCCGTGGCCGAGTGGACCCACACCACAATCTGCTCGTAGTTCCAGAACCCGGTGCTGCGAAACACGAACAGGGTCCCAGGAGAGCCGACCTCCGGCTGTACCAGCACGTCTCCTCCTGGCCGTGGCGGCGCCACGTCGGCCAGGGCCGCGCCTGCCTGTACCACAAACACCAGCTTGCGCACCACCTGGCTCTTGAGCCCCCTCGCCTCGGCGATGACCGGCCCTGACGGCGCATCGTCGGGCGCCCTGTAGCTCCAGAGGGCCTGGCCGACGTTGTCGGCGTAGACCGGAATGTCCATCCCGGTGCTGTCGGCGTAGCGCACCGTGCCGGCCCGTGTCTGGAAGGCTACTTTCACCAGCTCGTACGCTTCGAAGCCCTCGGCCCTGAAGTTGAAGGTCGTACCAGGCGGGCCGATATCCGGCGAGACCTCGTAGACGGTCGCGTGGGCTGGCGCTGGCCACAGCAGGAGCGCGAGCGGAAGCGCGGCGGCCAGGATGCGAATGTGGCGG
>JAAXUL010000315.1 GCA_013336035.1 Chloroflexales bacterium | reverse complement strand
CCGGCACAGGTCGGAAAGATGACCTTCATGGCAAACCTCCCCGCTGGGTACCGCTCCATGCCACCCACCAGGAGGCACCGACCAAAGCAGAGTTTGCTCTAGGTGCTACCCCAAGGGCACAACAATTGATTCTTCCTCACGGTGCCATCGGACAGGTTGGGCGATCGTAGCGCCGAGGGGTGGCACCGCGCAAGAGATTTTCATCCACGATTCTGTCAGCCAGCGGCTGACACTGCGGTTGGGGCGAAATTTAGGTGTAAGAATGGGAGTCATCTGTCACCCAGCCGTGCGAATTGACGGCAGCGCAGCGCAGGAGTAGAATAGGGGGCATGGCAACTAATTGGTAACGGTGGACATGACGGACTTTCGCATTGATCGCTCGCTTGGCTACCTGCTGCACCTCGCGAGCACGCGGATGCGCCAGGAACTCCAGCGCCAGTTTGCCGCCCACGGCTATGCCATTACGATGCCCCAATGGCATATCCTCAACCGCCTCTGGGAAGAGGAGGGGCTGACCCAGCACGATCTCGCCGAGCGCACCTTTCGCGACAAGACCACCACCGCGCGCACCCTCGCCCTGCTCGTGGCGCAGCAGCTGATCGTGCGCGAGCGGGACCGCGTCGACCGCCGGAACTACCAGATCTCGCTCACCCCGGCGGGACGGGCGCTCAAGGATGCGCTGATCCCCATCGCGATCTCAGTGCTCGAGCAGGCGTGCATAGGCCTCGGCGAGGACCAGGTGGCCGCCCTGAAGGCGATGCTCGGGCAGATCGACACCAATCTCGGCCTCGGCCAGAGCGACTGGCCCGCGGAGGAGCCCATCTGAGCCCAGGCAGCGCGCGCACGCATAGCGCGCACGTCCAGCTGGCGCTTCCCCAGTGTACCGAAGCGTCACGGCACAGGGTTGAGCAATCGTTGCTCTGCCTACCAAATCTCTTCACAGGCCTCCCACATAGTTGTCATGCCGCTCATTGATGAGAGGAGGCGCTCATGCGCAGCAGACCGACGCCCACGACCTACGGCCGCCTGACCCAAGCCCTGCACTGGGTGAGCACTGTGCTCATTGTGGCACTGTTTCCCCTGGGCATGGTGATGGTGCGCCTGGCCGACGGCGCGCTCAAGACCACGCTCTATGGGGTTCACATTGCCGCCGGCTTGCTCCTGGCGGCCCTGACCCTGATCCGCCTGGTGGGCCGCTTCGTCGAGCCGGCCCCTGCCACGCCGGGCGGGATGTCCCGGCCGCGCCGCATCGCCTTCCACGGCGTGCATGTCCTGCTCTACCTCGTGCTGGTGCCGCTCACGGCCAGCGGGGTCGCCATGCTCCTCGCCAGCGGGCTGAGCCTGTGGCCGCCGGCGGTCGTGCCGTCGGCGATCCTCCATGACCTCGGCCCACGTGTGGGCCACGACATCGGCTCGAAGGTCTACATGGTGATCGTCGTCGTCCACATCGCCGGGGCGCTGCTCTACCAGCGCTTCAAGGGCGACGTGCTGCGGCGGATCGGCGTGGCGCTCGGCGGGGCGCAGGGCTAACCACCGGCGGGGCGTGCCGGGCAGGCCGGCAGCGACGGGTTGGGAACATTTGCACCAACGTGTCTGAACGTGTCACTGCGAGGAGAACGATGGCCACCATCATCATCAACGACGAGACCGTGGAGGGAAAGGTCGGCGAGCGGCTGTTGAACGTCGCCCGGCGCCACGGGGCGCATATCGGCTTCATCTGTGACAACGCCGGGACCTGCCAGGGCTGCCGCTGCCAGGTCATGAGCGGCGCCGAGCATCTGAGCCCGCCCTCGGAGGCGGAGCGGGCCTGGCTCCCCGCCGAGCGGCTGGCGGCGGGCCAGCGCCTGGCCTGCCAGGCGATCATCCGCGGCCACGGCGAGGTCCGCGTGCTGAGCCGGGCCGAGGAGCTGCGCCGCATCGTGCAGGGGGTGCTGCGCCCAGGCCAGGGGGAGCGCCGCCTGACCAACCTGTCGCCCCTGCTCGCGACTCTCGGGCAGCAGGCCGGCGACCAGCTAGCCCTCTTCCCGCAGAATGTGTTCCGCACCCTGCGCCGCGTGGGCCTGCGGCGCTTCGCCTTCCCGATCCTGGATGGCAAGCGCCTCTCCCGCGATGTGGCCCGCGTCCGGGAGCACCATCACTAGCCGCTATGCGCCAGCAAGAGGCGATCGTGATCGCGAGTGACCGCGACTGGACGATTGTTCGCCGGGGCAAACTCGTCACGACGCCCGTGGTGACCCGCTATCACGTCGAGGAAGGGCACTTCGTGGCAGGAAAGCGCTGCACCGGCCGGGCGGATGTGGCGGACTTCATGCTCAACCAGCTCGCGAATTGGTGTCATCGCCATTGACGTCGCGCGTATCATAGAACAAGAGCGTTAGTTATTTGGCGCCCACACTCCAGCGAGCTGATGGTTGTGGCGCCGAGGACCCTGGACCGCACATCATCAGTTGGCTGATATCGGGAAGCAGGCGGTGCATGGCGAAACAGCGACAGCGCCGTCGTAAGCGCGACGACCCCATTGGCGATCTGCAGGCCTGGCAGAACCATCAGTATGAACCGGGCTACCTGGGCAATCTGGGGCGTCTCCGGCTCTTCTCGACGGGCCGCTCCAGCATTTCAGGGCTGCTGCTATCTCGGCTTGGCGCAATCATAGCCCTGCTGCTTGTCGGGATCATGCTGGTATCGGCCAATATCTCCATGGCTATCGCCACAGTGCTCGTTGGCCTGCTTATGATGATGGTCGTGATTGTGACGTTGGTGCAAGTGCTCCAGATGCAGGCGCGGCGCTCCAGACACCACCGGCGTCGCTGATGAGGTACTATGGCTACTGCCTTCTCGCAGTAGCAGTCAGGGTATGCCACACAGGGTTGAGCGCCTGGGAGCGGGTTGCCGCTTTAGCGCTCGCCTTCTTTTGCCCCTTCCTTATGAGCTAGAGCGCGTATTACCGAGCGTAGGCGTACCAGTAGATGAGACGGCGGTCTCGGTTGAGGGCTCGGAACAGCTGGTGGTCGTGCGGCCGGACCGAGCCCTGACTGCATGGTGGCGTTAGGGCGTCACTTTGCGCACCTGGGAGGGCGTGCCGGAGGAGCCGAACACGTAGACGACGTCCGGCGTGCCGGCCGTGTACAGCCGCACCAGGAGTCCCCCCTCCAGGATCTGGTAGTCCGCTCGGCGCGTCTGCGGCTCCGGCTCGCGCGCCCAGCCGAGGGCCGCGGCCAGGTCCGGGTGCGCGGCCCACACCTTGCCGAAGCCGCGTACCGGCGCATACAGGCCCGTCGGCGGCGCCCCCGCGGCCCGCTCCAGGTCGTGCCCGGCCACCCAGTCGTCGGAGAAGCGCCCCGCGAAGGAAGGGTAGGGCGTGCCCGCCGGCTCGCCGTAGGCCAGGATCGTGCGCGGCAGCGTCCCGCCTGGGATGGTGCCCTCGCTGCGCGGCGGGTCGAACCAGATCAGCTCGCCGCGCTCAAGGTGCTGGATCGAGGCGGGCATGTCGGTCGGCGCGTAGAGGATGGGGCAGCCGAGCACCTCGGGGGCGGGCACCTGGGCCACGGCCCGCCGCATCGGCCCGGACAACCATTGGTCCAGGCACTGCGGGTAGGGCCATTGGCTGGCGGGGCTCAGCTCCGTGCGCACCGCGCGGCCCAGCAGGCCGAGCAGGACCTCCGGCGCGCCGCCCTGCGCCGCCGGGTGCTCCTCCAGGCGCCGGCGCTCGAAGTACTGGACCCGGTAGGGGCGCCCCTCGAGCACCTCCTCCAGCGGCGCGCTGAGCGGGTAGCCGAAGCGCTCTAGCCCGCCGTTGCCCTCCCAGTAGCGCAGGAACTGGCCGCAGACGTTGTAGCCGGTCGCGGGGAAGAAGTGGCACGCGGGTGAGGCGCTCGGGGCCTCGCCGCCGGGCAGCCAGGGCCGCCACTGCAGCTCCAGGACGCGCGCGCCGAGCCGGCCCGCCGTGACCAGCCCGTCGGCCTGGAGCTCCAGGCGGTCGCGCTCGAACCACTGCACGGGTAGGGTGCGCTCCTCCACGGCCTCCACGCGCTGCTCGCTGATCGGGAAGCCGAAGACCGGCAGGCCGCCGTTGTGCTCCCAGTAGGCGCGAATGGACCCGCTGATGCAGAAGCCGGTCTCGGGGAAGCAGCGCTGATCGGCCTGGGCGGCGGCCGGGGACGCGGCAGTGAGCAGGACGGCGAGGGCCAGCAGGGCCAGGGCGAGAGAACGACGAATCATCAGGGTTCCTCCTGGGACGGTAGGTACGGTTGCGCGCAGAGGGAAGGGCGCACGCCACGGGCAGATGGGGTCGGCGCCTACGAGTCGCCGAAGAGATGCCGCCGCTCAGGCGGTAGTCGCCTGCGGCGGGGTCCCAGCGCAGGCCGAAGCCCTGGGTGTAGCCGTTCCCGGAGGCCGGCGGCGAGCAGGAGCGCGGGGGCCAGGCACCTGAGAAGACTGCGGAGTTGCATCATATCTCTCCTGAACAATGGCACGCCGCGTGGCATCACAGCTGGGTGTGCGCGGGCGCCTGGAGGCTGTCCTTCGTCGGTCGTCCGCACGCCCTTCAAGGGGCGACTTGTGACGCGTGAGCGGTCAGAGTCAGATCCTTCAGCCCGTATCCGCTCTCGATCAGCTCCACGAGTCGCCGCGTAAATCGGGCGGCCGGCGCTCCGTCGATCACGTCGTGGTCAAACACCACCGTCAGGTGGGCTCATAAAAGTATAAGTTCACCCACTCAGCCCACACAGCAGGCTTGTCGTGAGAGCCAGCGGCTTGTGCCATCCGGCGTGTCCGCTGCGGCGAAGACCCCGGCTAACGTTGCGGAGGGCACCTGCGGTGACATTCACTGCCACGTGATAGGAGGGGAAGAGCCTGTTGAGGGAGGGGGTCGCACCCGCCGTAGCCTGACCTCCCACCCTGCCCCCTACTGGCGAGGGGCCGGAAGCCACGACGACAGATTCGGCTGGTCCAGCGAGTAGGCGATGCTGCCCCTGATTGTCGCCCTGAGCGCTCCCTGCGCGTCCAGAATGTCGGTCACAGCGCCGCGCGCGATCCCGATCAGCGACCCGTCGCCCGATGGCGCTACGCCAACGCACACGTCCGGATAGCGAGCGAACGTCGTCTGCTGTCCAGCGGGGGTGATGATCACTAGCTCTGAGGCGAAGGTGTCGGTGGCCTGCCACTCGCAGCGCGAGCCGACCAGCCGACCGTCAGGCAGCCACGCTGCCCCGCTGCCGATGCCGTTGGCATAGACGACACGCCCGTTGCTCGAGTAGGCGGTCCACTCGTAGAGACCCCGCCCCCCTTCGAGCCAGACGATCGTCAGGTAGCGTGAGCCGTCGGGCGAGACCGCGCTGACCGGCCTGGTCGGCAGCTCGACGATCTCGTCAGTGGCGATCGACCAGCGCAGGGCCGTGCCGCGGTCGTGGGGCGAGAGCGACGAGGTGGCCAGGTAGACGAACTCGCCGCTCGGGTGCCACTGGCTGACTCGGAGCATGGGGTCTATCCACCCGGGCCTCCTCACGCGATGCACCTGCGTGCCGTCGGCGCTGATCAGCTGCAGCGTAAACTGCTCGGGCTGGTCCGGGCTGGAGCCCACCATGGCGAGCTGCTGCCCGTCGGGCGACCACGCCGCCTGGCTGTTGCCCGCGAAGTCGGCCAGGTACGCCTGGCCGCCAGTGTCCGCATCGATGACCGACAGGTGCTCGACGATGCCCATGCTCCCCGTGGTCATCGTCTTGAGGGTTGGCAACGATTACTTCACTGTGCCGCCATAGAACATACTCATGCGCTTCGCGCCCCGCAGAGGCGCCAGGATGCCCGATCTTATCGGCTGATCTGCCTTATCGGGGTGGGCGGGCACGACTGTGACTCCCTCCTCGGTGGCGATCGCGGCCTCGCCGAGTGGGCGCCCCCGAATGGTGCCGAGGACGCTCGCGTCGGGCTGGGTCTGGCGCGGGTCGATGCCCAGCCAGCGGCTCGCATGCCCCTGGGCGTCAAGGTCGATCAGCAGCACGCGCTGGCCGCGCTGCTGGAAGGTGACCGCCAGGTTCACCACCAACCTGAGTACCGTGCTCGACGAGATCGCGCGCACGCTCGACTACCCGGGCTTCGCCCAGTTCGAGCACGAGGAGAAGCGGCGTGAGGTCGAGCAGCTGCTCAGGCGCCAGCGGGTGCTGCTGGTGGTCGACAACTTCGAGACCGTCACCGACGGCGCCCTGCTGACCTGGCTGCTGCGCCTGCCCGAGCCAAGCAAGGCGCTGATGACGCTGCGCGTCGGCGCGAAGCGCCATCACGAGCCGAGAGAAGCACCGCGGCCTGTGGGGCAGCTGGCTGGTCGAGCTCCGAGGCATGAGTGAGGCAGAGGCCCGCGCCTTGATTGAGCAGCGTCTGCGCGCACTCCAGCTCAGCAAAGTTGCCGGCGACCCGGCGCAGTTCGAGCCGCTGATCGCCGTCACGGGTGGGAACCCCAAGGCGATCGAGCTGGCCATGGGCCTGATCAAGCACGAGCGCCGCCCGCTCCAGCAGGTCGTGGACGATCTCTACGCCGCGCGGGGCGAGATCTTCGACAAGCTCTTCACCCGCGCCTGGTCGTTGCTCGACGAGGCGGCGCGGCGCGTGCTGCTCGTCGCCACCTTCTTTCCGACTGGCGCCAGCGGCCGGCCCTCAGCGTCAGCGCCGATGTGCAGGGCTTCGCCTTCGACCGGGCGGTCGAGCGCCTGGCTGACCTGGCGCTCCTCGATGTGCAGCAGACGGATCTGAGCGACCCGCTGCGCTATGCGTTGCACCCATTGGTGCGAGCCTTTGCCTCGGCAAAGCTCGCCAAGCAAGCGGATTTTGCGGCCGGCGCACGCGAGCGATGGGCCGCCGATCTGGAACTGCGGGCGCAACAGGCCATTGCCCAGCAGCGCTACTCGGATCTCACCCTGCTCGAAGAGAGCGATCTGGCCGCACGCGCATTTTTCGACTGGGCTGAGCGGACTGCTCGGTGGGAAAGCTTCCTGGCAATCTACCAGCGGATATCGTCACTCTGGAGCGTACGTGGGCTCTTCGACGTGCGCGAGCGCTACACGGTGCGCGCGATCGCTGCCGCACGAGCCGCCGGCCAGACCGAGCAGGTGGCGCGCTTCCTGGCAAGCCTGGCCAGGCTGAAAAGCTATCTGGGCGACGGGGCAGCAGGGTCGCTCCAATCCCCGCAGCCCCCTCGCCCGAGGTGCTCCTGAGCGCACTGCTCAACGACATCAGCGCCGTCGCGGACCAGTTCGTCCTTGTGCTTGACGACTGTCACGTGCTTGCTGCCAGGCCCATTGTCCAGGCGCTCGCCTTTCTGGTCGAGCATTTGCCACCGCAGCTGCACCTGGTGATGACCGCCCGTGAGGATCCACCGCTCCCCCTGGCCCGCTTACGCGCCCGCGGCCAACTCACCGAGCTGCGCGCCGCCGACTTGCGCTCTACCCTGTCCGAAACGGCCGCATTTCTCAGCCAGGTCATGGGCCTGGGCCTCTCGGCTTCCGATGTTGCTGCCCTGGAAGCGCGCACCGAAGGCTGGATCGCCGGGCTCCAACTGGCCGCGCTTTCTATGCAGGGGCGCCAGGATGTTCCCGGGTTTATCCGGACCTTCGCCGGCGACCACCGCTACATCGTCGATTATCTGGTCGAAGAGGTGCTGCAGCGTCAGCCCGAAGCGGTCCGCAGCTTCCTCCTGCAGACCGCGATTCTCGACCGGCTGAACGGCCCGCTGTGCGATGCCGTCACCGGCCAGGGGGGAGGCGGCGCGCGCCTGGAGGCGCTCCATCGGGGGAACTTCCTTGTCGTCCCGCTGGATGACACGCGCCAGTGGTACCGCTATCATCACCTCTTTGCCGACGTGCTCGCTGCGCATTTGCGCGCGGAGCAGCCTGATCTGGTCGCTACCCTGCATCAGCGCGCGAGCGGGTGGTACGAGCGGCAGGGCTCGATGGGCGATGCGATCCGCCACGCCCTGGCCGCCCGGGATTTCACCGGCGCGGCGAGGCTGATCGAGCTGGCCGTGCCGGCCATGCGCGGCAGCCGGCAGGAGGTGACGGTGCTGGGCTGGCTGCGGGCGCTCCCCGACGAGGTGCTCGGCTGCCGGCCCGTGCTCAGCGCGGCGTATGCCTGGGTGTTACTGGCGGTGGGCGAGCTCGAAGGCGTGGAGCGCCGGCTGCGCGACGCCGAGCGCTGGCTGGACACCACGGCAGACGGGGGTGAGCGACCAGACGCCCCCGTGGATGCGATGGTCGTGGTGGACGAGGCGGAGTTTC
>JAAXUL010001079.1 GCA_013336035.1 Chloroflexales bacterium | reverse complement strand
CGCCGCCGGCCTCGCCGCCATCTACAACGCCGCCAAGGCCCTCATCCAGGCCGAGCTGAACGATGAGCCCGGCGTGGATGCGGCGCGCGCGGAACTGAATCGGGTCTACGGGGCGTTCGTGCTCCCGTTCGGGGTCATTCACGACCCGCGCAACCAAAAGCTGTTCGGCGACCTGCCTGAGCTACAGTTCCTCCTGGCGCTGGAGCGCAATCCCCGCCGTACCCCGAGCGGGCGCTGGCTCGCCGACCGCGAGCGCATCTTCACCGAGCGCACCCTCCGCCCCCATCAGCCGGCGCTGCCTGGCACGCTGAGCCCGACCGACGCGCTGCTGCGCTGCCTCGACGAGCGGGGCGGCCTCGACCTCGGCTACATCGCCACCCTGGCCGGCGTCACCCCTGCGGCGGCCCTCGAGGCGCTAGGCGAGCGGGTCTATCGGGTGCCGGGCACGGGCCAGTACGAGCTGGCCGACATCTACCTCAGCGGCAACGTGGTCGCCAAGCTCGGTGACGCCCACGTCTGGGCCGAGCGCGACCCAGGGTTTGCCCGCAACGTCTCGGCCCTGGAGGCAGTGCAGCCCCAGCCCCTCAGCCCGAAGGAGATCATCGTCAACCTCAACGCCTTCTGGCTGCCTGGCCCGATCGTCACCGCCTTCATCAAGAGCCTGCTTACTGCCTGGGATGGTGCGGCGTTCTACAGTACCTCCCTGGGCGAGTGGGTGCTCTCGGACCCCGGCAAGCAGGGTGCGTTTGCGGTCGAGGCCACAACCAGGTGGGGCACTAAGCGCGCCGACGCGATTGACATCCTCCAGGCCTCGCTGCGCGGCGTGCCGATCACCGTTCACGACCTGATCACTGTCGGCGACCACGAGAAGCGCGTGCTCAACCCCGCCGAGACCGTCGCCGCCCAGGAGAAGCAGCAGGCGATCACCCAGGCCTTTGCCCGCTGGATCTGGGACGACCCTGCCCGCGCCGACGAGCTCTGCCAGCTGTACAACGAGCGCTTCAACAGCCATCGCATGCGCGTCTACGACGGCAGCCACCTCACCTTCCCCGGTATTAACGCCACCCTGCTCCGCGATGGCGACCTGGCCGGCTACCAGAAGAGCGCGGTCTGGCAGATCCTCCAATCACCCAGTACGCTGCTCGGCTTCGCGGTGGGCGGCGGTAAGACCTTTACCGCCATCGCGGCTGCGGTCGAGGCCCGGCGCCTCGGCCTCTGCACCAAGGCCCTCGCCGTGGTACCGAACAATTTGGTAGGTCAATGGGCGAACGAGGCTCGCCGGCTCTACCCCGGCATCAAGGTGCTCGCGATGGCCCCCGAGGACTTCGTCAAGCAGCGGCGCGGCATCGTGCTGAGCCGCATCGCGACCGGGGACTGGGACCTGGTCGTGATTGCCCACACCAGCTTCAAGCTCCTGCCCCTGAGCGCCGACCTCATCACCGCCTTCCGCGACAAGGAGACCGACCGCCTCCGAGCCTACCTCGAGGAGCAGCGCGCCACCGCTACCACCAGCGACGAGAAGCGCTCGCTCAAGCAGATCGAGCGCGCGATTAAGAAACTCGAAGAGCGCCTCCAGGGCATGGCTGACAGCATCGCCCGCGACAGTGCCCGCACGATCAGCTGGGAGGAGCTCGGCCTCAACCTCCTGGTGATCGACGAGGCGCACGAATTTAAGAACCTTTTTACACTGACCCGACTCACCAACATCGCTGGCCTGCCCTCGGCCCACAGCCAGCGCGCCCTGGACATGCGCATCAAGACCTGGGATCTCTTACGCCGCCACAAGAAGGTCGTGTTCCTGACCGCCACCCCGATCATGAACACGATCGGTGAGGCCTACGTGATGCAGCTCTACCTCCAGGAACAGCAGCTGGAGGCGGTGGGCATCCACCACTTCGACGAGTGGGTCTCGCTCTACGCCCAGCCGAAGATGGCCTTCGAGCTGAAGCCCGATGGATCGGGATTTCGTCAGAACACCAGACTGGCGACCTTCGTGAACCTGCCGGAGATGTCGGCGATGTGGCGTCAGGTGCTCAACCTGCGCACCAAGACCCAGATGGGGTTGCCCGAACCGGCCCTGGTCACCGGCAAGGTCATCCCGGTGGTCGTGCCGCCCTCGGCCGCCCTGAAGCGCTTCGTTCAGTCGCTGGCCGCCCGCGCCGACGCCTTCCGCAACGGTCGGGTAGACCCAAGTATCGACAACATGCTCCGCGTCGTGGGAGACGGGCGCAAAGCGGCCCTCGACATGCGCCTGGTGGTGCCCAACGCCCCCCGGCTGCGCCAGAGCAAGATCGCCGCCCTGGTCGCCAACGTCGCCCAGCTCCACCACACCTACGCCCCGCTCCGGGGCACCCAGCTGGTCTTCTGCGACCTGGCCACCCCGAAGGGTACGGGCCGCGGGGAGGGCGACCCGCCGACGCGCCTCGCCGCCACCGAGCTGGAAGGCGAGCCCGGCGAGGAGGTCCAGGAGGTCGAAACGGCCGAGGAGCGCTGGCTGAGCAACTTCGTCTACTACGAGATCCGCGACGGGCTCGTCGCCCAGAGCATCCCGCGCGACCAGATCGCCTTCATTCACGACTGTAAGACGAAGGCCCAGCGCGACGCGCTCTTCGCCGCGGTGAACGAGGGCCGCGTGCGTGTACTGCTCGGCTCGACCGGCAAGATGAGCACGGGGATGAACGTCCAGCAGCGCCTGATCGCCCTGCACAACCTGGACTGCCCCTGGCGCCCCGGCGACCTCGAGCAGCGCCACGGCCGCATCCTCAGGCAAGGCAATTGCTGGCCTCAGGTCTACATCTTCACCTACATCACCGAGGGCTCGTTCGACGGATACCTATTCCAATTGATCGAGAGCAAGGCGCGGTTCATCGAGCAGGCCCTGGCCGGCGAGATCACCGCCCGCACGATTGAGGACACCTCCGAGGTGGTGCTCTCGGCCGCGGAGATCAAGGCCATCGCCAGCGGCAACCCGCAGATCGTGCGCAAGGTGCAGCTGGAGGCCGAGGTCGCCCGGCTGGAGCGGGTGC
>JAAXUL010001078.1 GCA_013336035.1 Chloroflexales bacterium | reverse complement strand
CGCCGTTTTCAGCCTCGCCGGGGGCGCCGCCGGGCTGACGACGGCCAGCCGCGAGCCGTACGGCGCACTCCCCGGCGGCGCGGGCGTCAGCCGGCTGATCACCCCCGCCGACCTGACGACCGGCACCTCGGGCGCGCTCTGCCTCCCTGAGCTCACCATCACCCAGACGACGTCGACGCCGCTAGTGACGCGCACGGCGGCCGGCGCCATCGCCACCTCCCCGATCACCGTCGCGAACGCTGCCGGGCGCAGCCCGGCGACAAACGTCACCATCGACGATGCACTGCCCCCCGGCTTCACCTTCCGCGAGACCATCTCTATGATGCTGGCCGGCGGCGCCACGCGCCCGGTTATGGCCTTCCCGGCTGCTGGCAGCGCCGCGCCCGCGTGGGGCGAGTTCACGCTCCCCGGCGGCGCCAGCGTTACGATCCGGCTCTCGGTCGATGTGGCCGCCACGGTCGCCATTGGCGCTTATCGGAACAGCGCTGGCGCCACTTACCTCGACCCGCGGCGCACAGCTGTGGGCGGCACCGCTGCTACGCCGCGCGCCTCCGTCGATGTGGCGGTGGTCGTGCCGCAGCTTGTGGCCCACAAGCGCGACCGGCTCGCCATTGATCAGAACGGCAATCGGCTGGTAGACCCCGGCGATACACTGGAGTATACGGTCACTATCAGCAATACGGGGGGCGCCGCCGCGCTTGGCCTCACCTTTACCGATACGCTTGACGCCAACACGGCCCTGGTCGTAGGCTCGGTGGCTATCATCCCGGCCGGCGCGGCAGTCACTAGCGGCAACACTGCCGGCGACACCGGCGTCGCTGTCACCCTGGGCACGCTCGCGCCAGGCGCCAGCGTCACGGTAGCCTTCCAGGCCCGGGTCAGCTCGCCGCTGCCCCCTGGCGTCGCCGAGGTCCTTAACCAGGGGCTCGTCCAGGGGAGCAACGCCCCCGATGCGCGCACCGACGATCCCGATACGATCATGACCGGCGATCCGACGCTCACCCCGATCTTGCCGCGACCATCAGCGATCATGCTCTCCAGCTTCGCGGCGGCCTGGGATGGTGGTGGGATGATGGTCAGGTGGGCGACAGGAATGGAGTATCAGACCCGCGGCTTCTTGCTCTACCGCAGCGCCGATCGAAGCCGCGCGCACGCTGTTCTGGTCACCCCGCAGCTTATCCCTAGCCAGGGTCATGGCCTGGCTGGGTACACCTACGAGTGGCGTGACCCCGGCGCGCCGGCGGGTGGCGTCGCGAGCTACTGGCTGGCTGAGGTAGAGCTCGACGGGACAGTGACGGAGTATGGCCCGGCCATGGTCGCCGCCCCGCTGCTCGACGCGCAGCACCGTGTCGCGCTGCCGCTTGTCTTCCGGTAGACGCGAGGCGTATATGTGCCGCGCCCCAAATTGGGATGGCCCTTATCGCAAGACAAGCGGCAGGCTCGTCTTGTGCGGCGCCAGATCAAGTGTCAGCAGGGCCGAGCCTAGGTTGGCGGGGGCCGCGGGTGAGCTGCCCAGGGCCAGCACGCCGATGTAGCTGTCGCCCTCCTTCGCGCCGGGCAGCGACCATGCCAGGCTCAGGTCGAAGGGCTGCCCGGCCGGCACGGCGCCGGGCCCACTGATCGCCAGGTTGCCTGGGCGCTCGGCCGGGTTCGTGTTGACGAGGCCCCACAGCAGCCGGAAGCTGTCTCTTGCCGTGCTCGAGCCCATAACGTTCTGCACGAGGATCGTCACCTGTACGGCCTGCTCGCGCCCGCTGCGCAGGTCTTCCGCGACGATGTCGCAGCTTTCGCTGCTGCTGGACATTAGATCCGGGCAGAAGATCTGGTCCTCAGACCCGAGGCTTCCGAAGCCCTCGCCGGCCCTGTCGGCATAGACGATCAGCTTCATAGAGAGGGCCGTCGAGCGGTCGATCCGGACGAGGAAGCGCGCGTTGCCGGCCGGCAGGGTTAGCTGCTGGCGGTAGAGGCCGCCTGCCGCAAAGTCGTTATAATCCTCGGGCGTCGGGTCCTCGGCCAGCGACAGCGCCTCGGGCTGGAGCCTGCTGAGGCCGAAGGATGTCTCGCTGAGGGCGCTGATCGCGATGGCGCGCAGCGGGACGTGCTTGCTGCCCTGGGCCCCCCGGGCCTGGATGGCGATCGCGCGCGGCAGGGTCGAGCTGGTGAGCGGGATTGCCACCGGCATCGTGGCCGTGGGCGCCAGGCCGCCTCGGGCCGAGAAGCGCACATTGCCGTAGCCGTAGGTCACTGTCTTGGGCTGGGTGACCGCGGCGGTAACCTCGGCGCTGATCGTGATCGTCGCCGTGGCGCCGGGCCCCAGAGTCAGCTGGCCCGCCGGCTCGGTGGTAAGGGAGAGGCCATCACCTTCAGTGGCGATATCCCAGGTGACGGGCACGCCAAGGGTGCTACGCAGGGTGCGGGTGAAAGTGCAGCCGCCAACGCAGCCGCTGTCGGTCAGGCTCGGCAGGTTGAGGCCGGCGGGGGCTCCGCCCTGGGCCGGGTCGGCGGCGGCGTAGGCATCCGCGCGCTCGTCGAGGACGAAGCCCGCCATCGCTGCGCCCCGGGCCGCGATGCGGCCCGCGCCCCGTTCGAAGGGGCCGGCGGGCGTGCCGCTCTGGGTGCGCACGGCGGCGGCGGTCAGCATCAGCGCCGACCTGATCTCGGCGGGGCTCCAGTCGGGGTGGATCTCGCGCAGCAGGGCGGCCAGCCCGCTGACATGGGGGGTTGCCATCGAGGTGCCGGTGAGCCGCGTGAAGTCGGCGGCCGAGGCGCTGATATCCGCCCCGGCAGCCAGGATGTCTACGCCCGGGGCGACCAGGTCGGGCTTGATCACATCGGGGGCCGAGCGGTCGGGGCCGAGGGAGCTGCGCTCGTAGAGCACATCGGCGGGCTGCTGGTCGGCGACGGCGCCGACGCCGGCCACCCAGGGCGCGTTGGCGGGCGCCTGGGCGAAAAGGCTGGGGTCGATCACGATGTTGCCGCGAATCTGGCGCAGGCCGCGCGAGCGCCAGTCGCGCAGCCACTGGCCGAGGCGATCCCAGGTCAGCGACG
>JAAXUL010001077.1 GCA_013336035.1 Chloroflexales bacterium | reverse complement strand
ACCGCTAGGGCGCCCGCCGCCGCCGCCGCCGGGACCGCTAGGGCGCCCGCCGCCGCCGCCGCCGGGACCGCTAGGGCGCCCGCCGCCGCCGCCGCCGGGGCGCCCGCTACCGCCTGCATAGCGGGTCTCGCTGGTATCACCGTCACGGGAAGAAAGGCTGGTCTGCATTTTCTAAATCCTTTCTCGCCCCTGCGCCGCCCAGCCGGTGTTGGCCGCGCCGACGTTCGCACAAGGACTGGTTACTGATCTCACTTATGCTCGCTCGGCCTGCCCAGGCTCGGGGGCATCGGTGCCAGGCTGTAAGCCTCTGGCGAAGTCTGCGAGGGCGGCATGATCGTCGGGGTGTAGCGTCGTGATGCGTAGAGCGCGCTCGATGGTGTGCCGCTTGAGCGCTGACTCCCAGCAGGCTGGGTCGTGGCAGAGATAGGCCCCCCGCCCATTGCGTCGCCCCGTCGGGTCGACAGCCAGGCGACCCGACGCGTCGCGCACTATGCGGATCAGGCCCCGCTTTGTGTCGGTGCGCCGACAGGCGATGCAGGTGCGCTGGGGGATATGCCTGGCTTTGGGGCCGCTGTTTTTTTTGGACGCCTCTGCCATGGTATTGCGTACTGCATACTGCGTATTGCGTCTGAGTGTGGCAAATCAGAGACCCGCCGTACGGAATGTGCAATACGCAGCACCTTCACTCCTCGTCATCATTGCCGTTGCTGCCCTCGACCAGGATGTACGATGCGATCAGCTTATCGTTGGCGTAGATATAGAGCTTCTGTGATGTGGCCCTGAGCTGCACGGTCTCGCCGATCAGGTCGTTGCCGAGGGGGCCGTAGCGGTTATTCTGATACATCACCGTGCCGTCGGGGCGTACCTTGCGGCTCTCGACCCGGGCGTTGGCCAGCTCGGCCTCGGTCTGCATCTGCTCGGCCTCGGCGAAGCCGCGGGCCTCGGCGGCGGCGCGCTCCTCTTCCAGCAGGGCGGTGGCGCTCTTGATATCGATGCGCCAGCCGGTCAGCTTGGCGGCCAGGCGGACGTTCTGACCCTCTTTGCCGATCGCCAGCGAGAGCTGTTTGTCTGGCACGATCACCAGGGCTGCGTGGTCGTCGTCGTTGAGGTGTACCTCGACCACTTGGGCCGGCGACAGAGCGTTGGCAATAAACTCTTTCGGGTCGCTCGACCACTGGACAACATCAATCTTCTCGCCATTTAGCTCGTTGACGATATTCTGAATACGGATGCCGCGCATACCTACGCACGAGCCGACGGGGTCGATGCCTTCCTGGCGGGCAGCTACGGCCACCTTGGTGCGCAGGCCGGGCTCGCGGGCGATCGACTTTATCTCGACGGTGCCGTTGTAGATCTCGGGCACCTCCATCTCGAACAGGCGCATGATCAGCTGCTTGTGGGTGCGCGAGGCGATCAAGCGCGGGCCACGGTCCTCCTTGCGGATCTCCATCAGGTAGACCTTGAGGCGCTGGCCGTGGTAGTAGCGGTCGTTGTCGACCTGCTCTTTCGGCGGCAGGATGGCCTCGGCCTTGCCCATCTCGAGGATGACATTGCCTTTGGCCATGCGCTGGACGGTGGCGGTGATCAGCTCGCCCTCGCGGTCCATGTACTCGCCGTAGATGTACTCGCGCTCGACCTCTTTGATGCCCTGCAGCACGACCTGTTTGGCCGTCTGGGCCGCGATGCGCCCGAAGTCGTTAGGGGTGCTCTCGACCATGACCGTCTCGCCGAGCTGCGCGCCCGGCTTATGTCGCTGGGCCTGCGAGATCTCGATCTCGAAGCGGTCGTCGAGGACGTCGTCGACGACCTGTTTCTCGGCGTAGACCCGCGCGGCGCCCGTCTGTGGGTCCAGGCGGACCGTCACCTCCATGGGGGGCGGGTTGTTGCCAAGCGTGCGTTTGTAGGCGGTGATCAGAGCCTTCTCCATCACATCGATGATGGCTTCTTTTGGGATGCCACGCTCGGCCGCGATCTGTGAGATCGCCGTGTAAAAATCGCTCTTCATGCCTTTCTCGCCTACAATAAGAAAAGTGGGGGCTACCCACTTTTCCACAGCGTCCGGCACAGGCCGTGTTTCCGGCGTTCGCGCGCCACACCGCGGGCTGCGGCGCGATCACCAGGAAGCATGCTCAGCGACGGTTCATCGCAGGTATCCCTGGACGGCCTGTCTGGAGACTGGCCATCGTTCTCGTATCCTGTGGGTGGGCGACAACACAGCGTTAGACTGCGCTGCGGGCCGTTTCGCTAGCACAGTATAGCACCTCCGATTCGCTTTTGCAAACCAGCTCTCTTTCGGGATTGTGATGGAAATCTCACCAAATGGTATGGACGGCTGGCCTCCAATTCGCTATACTGTTAGTACACCCGCGTCGCGTAGCGATGCTGGCGCCCCCAAAGACGAAAGGAAGCGCCTCTATGGCCACTATTGTGCTGATTGTCCTCGCCGCCGTCCTTGCTCTGGTCCTTGCTACCTCGGCCCGCAAGGTCCAGCAGGCCCCGGTCAGGCTGTACATCGAGCGCGCCCCGCGTCGCATTCGTCGTCGAGACAGCTAAACAGCGCCTCTCGTCTTTGCTCGCTCCACCGCGCGTAAGTCTCAGCGCTGAGCTTCCCTGCTCTCGCCTGTCGCTCCGCCGCGGTTGGCCTGGTCACGCCACTCTCACGCCACTCTCATTCCGCGCGCTCCAGAGCTGAAACTATACTGACGGCGGCGGTGGAACATCCGCCGCCGTTTGTTCGTCTTCCGCAAGAGGTACCCGCCTTTTACCGGAGGAGCGTCGGCCGTGATCAGATTCCTTCACAGCCTGCTCCAGCTGCTGCTGCTCAGCGCCGTCACGTTTGTCGTAGCGAGCCCCGCCCTGGCTAGCCATGCCCCCCTACCCAGTGATATTACCGTCTCGGCCCGTCCGGCCTACGCGGGGGCGTTCCGTGTCGGCACATGGCTGCCCGTGCTCATCGACCTGCAGAACGCCGGCATCGACCGCTCGCTGCAGGTGCGCGTCGGCACCCGCGAGGGCGCCCAGTACGCCACCGAGGTCGATCTGCCAAATAGGG
>JAAXUL010001076.1 GCA_013336035.1 Chloroflexales bacterium | reverse complement strand
CTGCACATCGCCGAGCGCTTCACGCAGCGGGGCATCCACCCGCCCGAGCTGGCGCAGGGCCAGCGCTGCAACGGCTGCCGGCTGTGCGAGCTGCTCTGCCCCGATTTCGCGATCACGGTGACGGAGGAGGCCGGTGTCCACGCATAGAGACCGTATCCGGCAGGCCCTGGGCGGCAAGGTGCAGTTTGTGCAGGGCGACGACGCGTGCGCCTACGGGGCGATCCTGGCCGGCTGCACCTTCTTCGGCGGCTACCCGATCACCCCGGCGACCGAGGTCGCCGAGCGCATGGCCGAGATCCTGCCACTGCTCGGCGGCTGCTACATCCAGATGGAGGACGAGATCGCCAGCATGGGGGCGATCATCGGCGCGAGCTGGACCGGCGCGAAGGTGATGACCGCCACCTCGGGCCCGGGCTTCTCGCTGATGCAGGAGAACCTGGGCTACGCGATCATGACCGAGACGCCCTGCGTGATCGTCAATGTGCAGCGCTCGGGCCCCTCGACCGGCCAGCCGACCCTGGGCGCCTACGGCGATATGATGCAGGCCCGCTGGGGCACCCACGGCGACCACGAGATCATCATGCTCTGCCCGTCGGCCGTGCAGGAGGCCCTGGAGCTGACGATCACCGCCTTCAACCTGGCCGAGCGCTACCGCACCCCGGTGCTGCTCTTCATCGACGGCGAGCTCGGCCACATGCGCGAGCGGCTGGTCATCCCCGAGGACGACGAGTTCGAGCTGGTCGAGCGCACCCGCGCCGAGAGCCCCGCCGGCTACCAGCCTTTCGCGGCCAGCGAGAGCCTGGTGCCGCCCTTCGCGCCCTTCGGGGCCGGCTACCGCACCTATGTCACCGGGCTGACCCATAACGAGCAGGGGCTGCCCCGCACCTCGAGCGCCCTGATCCACGACCAACTCGTGCGCCGCCTGGCCGCGAAGATCACCACGCACAGCGACGATATCGTGCGCTACGAGGAGCTCTACGCCGACGACTGCGAGGTCGCGATCGTCGCCTATGGCATCACCGCGCGCACCTCTCGCGACGCGGTCGAGGCGGCGCTGCGCCGCGGCATCAAGGCCGGGCTGCTGCGCCTGATCACGATCTGGCCCTTCCCCGAGGAGGTCGTGGACCGTTGGGCGGCCCGCGTGCAGGCCATACTCGTCCCCGAGATGAACCTGGGCCAGATCGTCCACCCGATCCGCGAGGCCGCGGCCGGGCGCTGCCAGATCAGCCTGCTCGCGAAGATCGGCGGCGATCTGCACACGACCGCCGAGCTGCTGGAGGCCCTAGAGGAGCTGCCATGTCAACCGCGATGACGATGAAGACGGCCGCCCAGCTGCGCGACACCTACCTGCGCCGCGAGATGTTCCCGACCATCTTCTGCGATGGCTGCGGCATCGGCAATGTGCTGAACTATACGCTCTGGGCGGTCGACCAGCTTGGGCTAGACCTCGACCGGACGGTCTTCGTCTCGGGGATCGGCTGCTCGTCGCGCCTCTCGGGCTACGTCAGGGCCGACGGCATGCACACCACCCACGGGCGGGCCCTGTCCTTCGCGACCGGGATCAAGGCCGCGAACCCCGACCTGACGGTGATCATCTTCACCGGCGACGGCGACGGCGCGGGGATCGGCGGGAACCACCTGTTGCATGCGATCCGGCGCAACATGGACCTGACGGTCATCCTGGTGAACAACTTCACCTACGGGATGACCGGCGGGCAGGCCGCGCCCACCACGCCGACCGGCAGCTTCAGCACGACCACGCCCTACGGCAACGTCGAGCACCCGCTGGACATCTGTAATCTGGCGAAGGCGATCGGGGCGCCCTATGTGGCGCGCTGGCCGGTCAGCTACCCGTACCAGCCGATCAAGTCGATCGCGCAGGGGATCAGCAAGCGCGGCTTCGCCCTGATCGAGATGCTTGTGCCCTGCCCCACGGCCTACGGCCGGCGCAACGGGCTGAAAGATCTCGAGCGGATCTGGCAGTGGTACCGCGACCAGGTGGTGCTGCTCGATGAGCACGAGCGCATCGAGCAGTTCGGCTCGCCGGCCGAGCGCGCGGCCCTGGCCGACAAGATCAAGATCGGCGTCTTCCAGGACATCGAGCGCGAGAGCTTTGGCGAGCGCTGGAGCGCGCTGGTGGATCGGGTGAAACTATGAGGCGCGAGATTCGTATCTGCGGCTTTGGCGGGCAGGGGGTGATCACCGGCGCGGTGATCCTGGGCAAGGCGGCGGCGGTCTACGATGGCCTGATCGCCTGCCAGACCCAGTCGTACGGCCCCGAGGCGCGCGGCGGGGCGGCCCGCGCCGAGGTGGTGATCGCCGATGAGCCGATCGGCTACCCCGGCGTCCACGCGGCCGATGTCCTGGTCGCGATGTCGCAGGAGGCCTTCACGAAGTACGGGCGCGATGTTAGGCCGAGCAGCATCATTATCGTCGACCCCGACACGGTCTTCAGCTGGGACATCCCGCATATCGTACACCCGGTGCGCTCGACCAAGATCGCCGAGGGCCTTGGCAATGTCGTGGTCGCCAATATCGTGATGCTCGGCGCGCTGACCGCGCTGACCGGGGCCGTCTCGCGCGAGGCGATCCTGGCCGCCACCCTGGCGAGCGTGCCGGCCCGCTTTAAAGAGCTGAACCGCAGCGCGCTCGAGGCCGGGCTGGCGGCCGGGTCGAGCCTGGGAATACAGCTATAGACTGAGGCGTGCGGGCGCCATGCGGGTGCTAGAATACGGTCACTGTTATTTGTGAACCGTGTCACCCAAAAAGGCGACGATGAGCCAACCCGCAGCGCCGTCATGTGAAGCGCCAGCCACGCTCGGCGAGCGTATCCGCGCCGGGCGCGTGGCGCTGGGCCTGACCCAGGCGGCCCTGGCCGCGCAGGTGGGCTGTTCGGCCGAGATGCTGCGCAAGTACGAGGCCGGCGCCAAACGCCTGAGCCAGGCGACCGATCGGCAGGCCAAGACGATCCATCGGCTGTTGGAGTATTCGCCGCAGGAAGGCTTCAAGCGCAACGCGCAGAATCCTCTGGAAGTCGATCTACTCGTCATCG
>JAAXUL010000314.1 GCA_013336035.1 Chloroflexales bacterium | reverse complement strand
CTTCTGCCGATTAGTGCGCGCGGCGGGCCGGGCGGGCTGCGCCGGGCGGGCAGGGGCCGCGGGGGGCGGGGCGGGGCGCGCGCGCTCGGCATAGAAGCTGTAGCCGCCCTCGTAGACGCGCAGCTCGCCATCGTCGAGGGCAAAGATGCGGTCGGCCACCCGGTCGAGGAAGTAGCGGTCGTGCGAGACGACCACCACCGTGCCGGGGAACTCCTCAAGGGCCGCCTCGAGCACCTCTGCCGAGGGGATGTCGAGGTTATTGGTGGGCTCGTCGAGCAGCAGGCAGTTGGCGCCGCTGAGCATCAGGCCCGCCAGCTGCACCCGGCTCTTCTCGCCGCCGCTGAGCCGGGCGAGCGGCTGGGTGGCCGCCGCGTAGGGGATGAGGAAGCGCCCGAGCTTCGCCACCGCCTCGCCCTCGGTTATGGGGCGCAGCGCGCGCAGGGCCTCGACCGGCGTGCGCTCTATGTCCAGGGTCTCGTGGTGCTGGGCGTAGTAGCCCCGCTCGATGCTCGGGCCGACCCAGACCTCGCCGCCGTCGGGCTCGAGCAGGCCGGCGATGATCCGCAGCAGCACCGACTTGCCCGCCCCGTTGGGGCCCACCACGCCGATGCGCTCGCCGTTCTGGATGGTCGCCGCCGCGTCGAGCAGCACGATCCGCTCGCCGAAGCCCTTGTCGACCCGCCGCAGGTCCACGGCCTTGACGCCGCCGCGCAGCCGCGGGCGGAACTCGAGGGCCATCTTGCGTCGCTCGAGCACCGGGCGCTCGACCTTGTCCATACGGTCGATCTGGCGCTGCTTGACCCGGGCCTGCTTGATGTGGCGCTCGTTGACCACGATCCTGGCCCAGAGCTTGAAGCGGCTGATCGCCTCCTCGAGCCGGGCGATCTCTTTCTGCTGGGCCACATAGTCGGCCTGCTGCCTGAGCAACGCCAGCTCTTTCTGGGCCACGTAGGCCGAGTAGTTGCCCTCCCAGCGGAGCATGCGGGCGCCGCCCGGGGCCGGCTCGAGCTCGACGATCAGGTCGACTGTCTCGTCGAGCAGGTAGCGGTCGTGCGAGATGATCACCACGGCGCCGCGGAACTCACCCACGATCTGCTCGAGCAGGGCCTTGCGCTCGAGGTCGAGATGGTTGTCGGGCTCGTCGAGCAGCAGCAGGTCGGGCTCGCTTAGCAGGCAGCGGGCCAGGCCGACCAGCTTGCGCTGCCCCCCGCTGAGCTGGCCCATCGGGCGCTCCCAGTGCTCCTCATCCAGGCGCAGCTCGCGCAGCAGCGCCTCGGCGCGTCCGCGCAGGGCCGGGCCGCCCAGGTCGGTGTGGCGGTCGAGCAGGCGTGTATGCTCGTCGAGGACTGCGGCGAGGGCCACCATATCGCCGGCGAGGGCGGGGTCGGCCATGCGCTCCTCGAGCGCGGCTATGCGCTCCTCGAGCGCGGCCAGGTCGGCGCGCGCGGCGAGCAGCTCGGCGAGCACGCTGCGCCCGGGCTCGCCGGCGTACTCCTGGGGCAGGTAGGCGACACGGGCGTGGCGGCGGAAGGTGATCGCGCCGGCGTCGGGCGGCTCGAGGCCGGCGATGATGCGCAGCAGCGACGATTTGCCAACCCCGTTGGGGCCGACCAGGCCGATCTTCTCGCCGGACTGCATGGTCCAGCTGAGGCCCGCGAAGATCGTCCGCCCGCCGTGCACCCGAGTGATATTGCTCAGGTCCGTGATGATCATGATGCCGCTCCTGTGGGTCGCGGGCCTGTGGCAGGCACAGCCTGGGTCAAACAAAAAGCGCCGTGGGCTGCCGCTCTGGCCCACGACGCTTGTCTGTCTTGCTCTGAATGTCTTTACACAAACAGCCTGGCGCAGGGCACACGTATCCTATGGCCTGCGCCGACGACGCCCCCACGGGTGCTCTTCCAGGTGCTTGTGCTCTGACTCCAGCGCATCGGTGTCGCTCCGCTCGAAGACTCTACAGGCAGGATAGCACCCCACCGAGGAGGCGATCAATCGGACTTTCGGCGGGCAGGGGCCGTTTTGCTCAGACCTTCTGGAGCACCCGCCCGATCAGGGCGTCCTTCTCGGCCCAGATCTGCTGCACCCAGGCCTGGAACGAGGCGCGGAAGGCCGGGTCATTGGCGTAGTCACCGCCGATCCACTCGGGGGGGACGGGCCGCTGCTCGACGTGGACAACAACGCGCCCCAGCTGCCCGCTGAGCAGGCCCCACAGCTCGACCGGGCCGTCAGGGTAGATGATCGTCACGTCGAGGATGGCGTCGAACATATCGCCCATGGCGGCCACCGCGCTCGCCATGCCGCCCGCCTTCGGGCGCAGCAGGTGGTCGTACGGCGAGTCCTGCGACTGGTGCTTGGCGGCGGTGCGGCGCGTGCCCTCGAGAAAGTTCAGGACGGCGGTCGGGGTGTTGCGGAACTTCTCGCAGGCTTTGCGGGTTGTCTTGACATCGACGCCGCGCTTCTCGGGGTGCTTCGCCAGATACTCGGGCGAGTAGCGCTTCATAAAGGGGAAGTCCAGGGCCCACCAGGCCAGGCCCAGCAGCGGCACCCAGATCAGCTCCTGCTTGATGAAGAAGCGCACGAATGGGATGCGCTTGTAGAAGACGCGTTGCAGGATAGGGATGTCCACCCACGAGTTGTGATTGCAGCAGATCAGGTACCAGCCATCGCGGCGCAGGCCCTCGAGGCCGGTGACCTGCCAGGGGGTGCGCTGGATCGAGCGCATCATCCAGCTATCGACGGCGATCCAGTTCTCGGCGATCTCGACCAGAAAGGCCGATAGCCATCGGCGCACGGCGGGGATGGGGATCAGCAGCTTCGCCAGGGCCGCCGCGTATAGGGGTACTGACCAGAAGATCGTGTTCAGCGCAAAGGCGACCAGGCCAATCGCCCCGTGGATGGGTGCCGGAAGAAAACGTAACATTGCGCCACCTTGCTCAAGCTTCAACGACGAAGATAGGCCTAAAGAGTAGCGCCAATCTCGCGCCCGTGCAAGCGCGCCGCGAGGCGCGGGCGTGCCCGGCAAGGCCGCTCACAGCGCTGCGAAACAAAGATCCATTATGTTTTGTTACTATCCAGGAGGCCGGCAGTGTGCTATGCTGGAGGTACGCAGGTTCCTGGCCCCGATCCTCGCCGGTACTCCTCCTGATCCCACGTTAGGATCTGCCCCTCGCAGCGATCGTCTTGATCGCCCGAACAGCCAGTGCGCAGCGTTCCAGGCAGAGGGGCGAGCGATGATTAGGCGCACATGGCGTCCAGATGCAGAAATGCGAGGTTCAAACATGCCCGGAGAGCAGACCTCAACTGTGAGCAACTCTACGACCGGCCAAGCATACCTGGTGGTGACACGCTTGCCCGACGGACGCTACTGTGTCGCCTTCACTGATGGCGGAGTGAGCCGAAAAAGCTACACCTCCTCGGTTGAGCAGGTCGTTCGCCAGGCTCAGCGGGCCGGTAGCCTCCCCGTACGCACCGACGACCAGGAGCTTCGCCAGCGCTGCGTGGAGTGCGAACTGCCATTAATCTGATAGCGAGGCCCGGACACGACAAGCGCTGACCTCGCCCTCCTGCACATGCGCAGGTGGGCGTAGTGCACTTGGGCCAGGGCCGCCATATGAGGAGCCGAGAATGGCTGAGCAGGTGAGGCGGACCGTGCGCAAGGGGCGCATCTATCACTTTCGGATCGCCGATGTTGAGTACAATGCCTTCATCTGGGAGGTCGGCACCTCGTTCTGTGGGCGGGTGGAAGGCCATCCGCAGGTGCCGCAGTGCCGTGGGCGCACCCCGCTTGCCGTACGCGATATGCTTCGCACGGGGCTGACGGCCGTGCTGACGGCCGCGCAGAGCAGCTAGCGCACCGACCTCGGTCGCGGGTGTGTCTATCACCATAGGCCAGCCCGTGACTAGGGTCACCCCCTCATATGACCCGCACCCTCTGACGGCGACTCCGATCCAATGACCCACGACTAGGCGCCCGGCACTTCTGTGCAGGGCGCCTAGTCGTTACACTGCGGTATGGCGGCCCTCGCAGGCGTTGCGAGGTTCGAGGACACTGCCGCAGGCTATGTCAGGAGGCCCGCCATGAACATCCTGCTGGTCTACCCTCAGTTCCCCGACACCTTCTGGAGCTTCAAGCACGCTCTGCGCTTCGTACACAAGTCGTCGGCGCTCCCACCGCTCGGCCTGGTCACTGTGGCCGCTATGCTCCCCCCAGCGTGGGATCAGCGCCTGGTCGATCTCAACATCCGCGACCTGAGCGACGCCGACCTGGCCTGGGCCGACTACGTGTTTATCAGCGCGATGATCGTGCAGCGCGACTCGGCCCGGGCGATCATCGCCCGCTGCCGCCAGGCTGGCCTGCCGATCATCGCCGGCGGCCCGCTCTTCACCGCCGAGCACGAGCAGTTCGAGGGCGTCGACCACTTCGTGCTCAACGAGGCCGAGCTGACCCTGCCGGCGTTCCTGGCCGACCTGGCCCGCGGCGAGCCCCGCCCGCGCTACAGCACCGACGGCTTCGCCGACATCGCGGCCACGCCCACGCCGCGCTGGGAGCTGCTCGATCTGCGGCGCTACGCCTCGATGAGCATCCAGTACTCACGCGGCTGCCCCTACAACTGCGAGTTCTGCAATGTCACGACCCTGTTCGGCCACCGGCCGCGCGTCAAGAGCGCCGCGCAGATCATCGCCGAGCTCGACGGGCTCTACCGCCTGGGCTGGCGCGGCTCGATCTTCTTCGTCGACGACAACCTGATCGGCAACAAGCGGCACCTCAAGGGCGAGCTACTGCCCGCCCTCATCTCCTGGCGGCGTGGTAAGTCCGGCATCCCCTTCTACACCGAGGTCTCGATCAATGTGGCCGACGACCCGGCCCTGATGGATCTTATGGTCGAGGCCGGCTTCACCACGGTCTTTATCGGCATCGAGACGCCGAGCGAGGAGAGCCTGGTCGAGTGCAGCAAGAGCCAGAACACCCGGCGCGACCTGGTGGCCGACGTCAAGCGCATCCAGCGGGCCGGCCTCCAGGTGCAGGGCGGCTTCATCGTCGGCTTCGACAGCGACACGCCCAGCATCTTCCAGCAACAGATCGACTTCATCCAGCAGAGCGGCGTGGTCACGGCTATGGTCGGCCTGCTGAACGCCCTGCCCGGCACCCGGCTCTACGAGCGCCTGGCCGACGAGGGCCGCCTGCGCGACCAGACCTCGGGCGACAACGTTGACGGCAGCACGAATATTGTGCCCACGATGGACTCTGACACGCTCAGGGCGGGGTACAAGACGATCATGCGCTATATCTACGCGCCCGGGCCGTACTACCGGCGCCTGAAGACCTTCCTGCGCGAGTACCGCGCCCCCAGGGTCCAGGTCCCGCACGAGCCCGAGTATCTGCTCGCCTTCGTCCACTCGATCTACCAGCTTGGCATCGTCGGCAAAGAGCGCGCCCAGTACTGGCGGCTGCTGCTCTGGACGCTGGCGCGCCGGCCGGCGCTGCTGCCCACCGCGGTGACCCTGGCCATCTTCGGGCACCACTTCCGCACCGTGTGCGAGCTGCACGTGCTGTAGGGGCTGTGGGCCCCTGCTACATCAGCGGGATCATCTCATAGCCGGCCGGGACAAACAGGCTCCCTTCCGTCGTGCCTTGCGGCGCGAGCCGCTGGAGCCGGCGGGCTAGCTCGGGGGCTGTGATCGCGCCAGCCAGGTACGCCTGGAAGGCCTGGCCCACGCGCTCGACATCGTCGGCGGTCTCGTGGACGAACTCAAGGCGGATGTGCCGGATGCCGGCGCGGCGCCACTCGTCCAGGTGGCGGCTCGCCTCCTGGGCCTCGGCGCCGAAGACGGTGTTGCGGCAGCCCACATCGGCCATCACCGGGTGGGCGCGCCCCTGCTCGTCGCGGAGCGCCACCTGGTGCTGCTCGCAGGGGTGCCCGCAGTCTTTGTAGCTCGTCCCGGTCGAGAGGAAGCGGCAGAAGACGCAGTGCTCAGTGTGGAAGACAGGGAGATGCTGGTAGGCGACGACCTCAAGGCGCTCTCCGCCAAGCGCACGGGCCAGCTTTGTCACCTGTGCGGCGTTGAGATCGTAGGTTGGCGTAATCCGTGCCAGTCCAAGCTGGAGGAAGGTATCAGCCGTCAGGGTGTTTGCCGCATTGAGGCTAAAGTCACCGACCAGCTCGGGGCGCTCGTCCTCCTGGCCCAGGGCGTGGAGCAGGCCGCTTGAGCGGACGAGCACCGCGCAGCTGAGCTTGAGCAGGAAGCGCACGATGCGCTGCTCGTCGGGCTTGAGGATACGCGGGCTGGCCACGCGGGCCTCGATCCCGGCCTCCTGCACGCGCTCGACGGCGGGGCTCAGGCCGTATAGATCAAGGTAGTCGAGGGTGATGCTGGCGGGCCGCAGCACGAGCGCAGCGTCAAGCTGCTCGGGCGTGCGGACCAGCATATGCAGCCGGGACTCGCCTGGCTCCGATGCTGCAAGCGTGGGGGCTGTCGCGTCTAGCGCGGCTGCCAGCGTCGCGAGGGGGTCGCGGAGCGCGAGCGGGCGGGGCCGGCCCTGCAACGCGGCCAGCTGCTCGACCGCGTCGCGGCGCATAGTGTTCAAGAGCGAGCTTGGCGCGAACGGGCTGCCCTGGACATCCAGCTCGACCTCGGCCAGCTCATAGGGCGTAGTGCCCAGGCGGCCAAGCTGGTCGCGTAGGTAGCTGACGCTGATGCCGCGCTTCTCTGCTCGGCCAAGGGACTCGTCGGAGCGCACTATCACGCGGAGATCTGGCCGCTCACGCAGCGCCCACGCGATGACCAGCGGCTCGCCCTCGTGCGCCGTCACCCTGGCGTGAAGCGGCTGCTTATGTACCGGGGCGCTGGCCTGGGTATATGGCCGCGCCGCCTTCTCTAGCTCGGCGTCGAAGGTGCGCCAGACCAGATCGCCGGGGCGGATGCGGGCGCTGGTGATTATGTCATGCCAGAAGCGCAGCTCCACCTGCCCGCCGGGGAGCGGCACGACCTTATTCACCCGCCCGCCCTCCTCGGGCTCCTCAGGGCTGCGCCAGTCGGCGGCGTCGAACACGATGCCGTCGCCGGCCTTGAGGGGTGCTGAAGCGGTCGTCTCCTCGGGCGTGATGATGACCGTATCGGGCCACACCCGCGTCACGCGGCCCATCAGCACCCCGCGATGGCGCGGCGAGCGCCCGCTCACGACGCTCTGGTGATTCGTCCCCGTCACAAAATGGGCGCCCAGGCCGCGCGAGTAGGCCTGCTCGAGCTGGATCTCCTCGATTCGGCTGACGGTCACAGGCTGATTGTCCCATGCGGCGTCGACCGCCTGCCGGTAGGCCCGCGTGGTCAGCGCGACGTACTCGGCGTCCTTGTAGCGGCCCTCGATCTTGAGCGCCGAGACGCCGAGCGTCACGATCTCGGGGATGTGGCGCAGCGTGTAGAGGTCGCCCGGCGAGAGGAGGTAGCGCGCGTCGCCGAGGGGCTCACGCTCGCCATCCACAATCAGGTCGTAGGGCAGACGACAGGCCTGGGCGCACTGGCCACGGTTCGCGCTGCGCCCGCCCCAGGCCTCCGACGAGAAGCACTGGCCCGAGTACGAGACGCAGAGCGCCCCATGGACAAATATCTCGAGCTCACAGGTCGTCTGCGCCCGAATGGCGCGGACATCGTCAAACGACAGCTCGCGCGCGAGCACAACCCGGCTGACGCCAAATTGCTGCGCTAGATTGATGCCCTCAGCACTGGTAATGCTCATCTGGGTCGACCCGTGCAGCTCGACATCGGGCGCGATCTGGCGTGCCAGGCGGGCGACGCCCACATCCTGCACGATCAGCGCATCGGCGCCAGCCTCCAGAATTCTGGTCAGCGCGCCGGCGGCCTCAGCAAGCTCGTGATTGAAGATAAGTGTGTTAAACGTGATGTACCCACGGACGCCACGCTGATGCAGTGTTCGCATCACATCCGGCAGCTCAGCCAGCGTAAAGCCAACCTTGGCGCGGGCAGAGAAGTGCTTGAGGCCAAAGTAGACCGCGTCGGCGCCGGCCTCGACAGCGGCCTGAAGCTGCGGCCAGTGGCCGGCGGGGCTCATGATTTCGGGTTTCGGTCGGAAATTTTGCATAGCAGATACTTCAGTGGTGGTCCGCCCTCTCGCGACTGAGCAGCGAGAGGTGCTTTTCATAGCTACAGGATACCATAAGGCGCATTGGCGCTGCTGCTTCGGGAGGCTTGTCGGGCCACCTGTCGGCGCGCCAGAGCGCCCCGTCTGCCGCGCCCAGAGGGGCATGACCGCACGGCAATGCGGGCCGGCA
>JAAXUL010001075.1 GCA_013336035.1 Chloroflexales bacterium | reverse complement strand
CGATCACGGTGGCGGCCTACAGCTACATGGCGCTGGTGCCGGTGATCATGCCGCCGATCATCAGACTGCTGACCAGCGAGCGCGAGCGCAAGATCCGCATGGCCTACAGCCAGCGCACGGTCGGCAGGCGCACCCGGGTGATCTTCCCGATCGCCGCTACGATCATCGTCGGCACCCTGGTGCCCTTCGCGACCCCCCTGGTGGGCGCCCTGATGCTCGGCAATCTCATGCGCGAGTCGGGGGTGGTCGAGCGCCTGACCAAGACCGCCGCGAACGAGCTGGCTAATATTGTGACCCTCTTCCTGGGGCTGGCCGTGGGCTCGACCATGGTGGGCGAGCGCTTCCTCCAGGGCTCAACACTGCTAATCCTATTTCTGGGTATACTAGCCTTCGGCATCGACACGGCGGCAGGGCTGCTCTTCGGCAAGCTCCTGAGCCTGCTTAGCCGCGGGCGGTTCAACCCGATCATCGGGGCCGCCGGCATCTCGGCCTTCCCGATGGCCGCGCGCGTGGTCCAGCGGGTCGCCGCCGAAGAAGACTTCGAGAACTTTGTTCTCTTTCATGCCATGGGCGCCAACGCGGCCGGCCAGATCGCCAGCGTCGTCGCTGGTGGCGTCCTCCTCGCCCTCATGGGCGCTGCATAACATCGCGAAAGGAGCCTCCCTGTGGACCGCACGAATTCCCTCGTCAAGGACTGGATGACAAAGCAGCCGGCAACCGTGCACCCCGAGACCTCGGCCGTCGAGGCCTACGAGCGCATGCGCGACCGCAATATTCACCGCATGCCCGTGGTCGACGCCGCGGATCAGCTGGTGGGCATCGTGACCCGCAGCGATATCGAGGGCGCCGTCTCGTTCCGCCACACCGAGGGCGGCTGGCACGAGGGCCGCTTCGCCCTCGCCGGCACCATCGTCTCTGAGGTGATGACCAGAGACCCGCTCACCGTCACGCCCGCCACATCGATGCGCGAGACCGCCGGCCTGCTGCTGAGCCACCACCTCAGCGGCCTGCCCGTGGTCGAGGACGGCAAGCTCGTCGGCATTATCACCGAGACCGATGTGTTCCGGCTGGTGGTGAAGCTGTGTGAGGAGTAAGGGGCAGCTCGGCCCCCGCCGCTGACGCGACACCACCCCCTCCCTCGCATTGCGGGGGAGGGGGTGGTGGGGTGGGGGCCAGTTCTAGCTGATCTCGGCCAGCATCTCGTGGAGGAGCACGGTCTGCCCGGGGCGGGCGTTAAGGCTGATCACGGTGCCGGAGCGGGGCGCGACCACCTCGTTCTCCATCTTCATCGCCTCGAGCACCAGCACCGGCTGGCCGGCCTCCACCGTCTGGCCGAGCTCGATCAGCACGCGGGAGATCAGGCCGGGGATGGGGGCCTTCAGGCGGCCATCGCCGCTGACAGGGCGGGCCACGCCCGCCTCGAGGTCGCGCACCTGCACGCTGTGGCGCCCGCGCGACGACTGGACCCAGCGCAGGTCGTGGTCCACCAGCAGCTCGTAGGGGCGCGTGTCTACCACGGCCCACTCGATCCGCTCGGGCGCCGCCAGCGACGAGATGGCCACGCGCATCGGCACATCGTTGACGGTCACGTCCACGAAGCCGTCGGGCCCTGGCGGCCCGCTCACCTGCACCTCAAACTCGGTGCCGTCGATCGTTACCAGAAGTTTGCTCATTGCGGGAGCCTCCGGCTATCGCGGTGCCAGCCGCTGGTGAAGGCCACGGGGGTGGCCGGGCGGGCGGCCTGAGCGCGACCAAGGAAGGCCAGGGCCACCACGGCCGCCAGGTCACGCAGGTTCTCGGCGGGCGGCGGCGCGTCGAGCATATGGCGCCGGCTGAACTCGGTAGTGTAGGTGCCCTCGATAAACTCGGCGTCGCTCACCATCAGGCGCAACAGGCCCAGGTTGGTCTTCACGCCATTGACCTGGAACTCCTGCAGGGCCCGGTGGAAGCGGTTCAGGCACTCCTCGCGCGTGGCGCCCCAGACCACCAGCTTTGACAGCAGCGAGTCGTAGCGCACCGGCACCTCGGCGCCGGCGTAGACGTAGGTGTCGACGCGCACGTTCGGGCCGCCGGGGATGCGGAAGCCCGTGATATGCCCCGGGCTCGGCAGATAGTCGTGCCAGGGGTCCTCGGCGTTGACCCGGCAGAACATCGCGTGGCCGCTCAGGCGCACCTGGTCCTGGGTGTAGCTCAGGGGCAGGCCCGCGGCGATATACAGCTGCTCGCGCACCACATCGATGCGCGTCAGCATCTCGGTCGCCATGTGCTCGACCTGGACGCGCGGCTTGACCTCGGTGAAGAGGAAGTTCCCGTCTCTGTCGAGCACAAACTCGACCGTCGAGACGCCTCTGACGCCGAACATGCGGACCACCCGGAGGGCGGTCTGCCAGATCGCCTCGCGCAGCTCTTGGCTGAGGCCGGGCGCCGGCGCCTCCTCGACCACCTTGCGCGTGTTGCGCTGGATCGAGCCGTCGCGGTCGCCCAGGTGGATGTAGTTGCCCTGTTGGTCGCCCAGGACCGACACCTCGACATAGCGCGAGGGCAAGATCGCCGACTCGAGATAGACCCGGTTGTCGCCGTAGACCACCTGGGCGGACGACGAGGAGCGGCGCACCGTGTCGAGCAGCTGCGCGGGCTCGCTCACGAGCTGGGTGCCACGCCCGCGCCCGCCCGAGCAGGCTTTGACCAGCAGGGGGTAGCCGATCACCGCGGCCTCGGCGATCAGGGCCTCGGACTCCTCGGGGCCAAACGAGCGCGTCGAGGGCCGTGTCGTGGGGATGCCGGCGGCGCGCACCTTCTCGATCGTGCCGACCTTGTCGAGCACCTGCTCGAGCACGGCGCTGCCCGGCCCGACCACCACGATCCCGGCCTCCTCGCAGGCGCGGGCGAAGCCCACGTGCTCGGAGATCTGCCCATAGCCCGGGTGGACCGCGTCGACGCCGGTGTGCTTCGCCACGGCCACCATCTCATCAGGGTTCCTGTAGCTATTGGTTGAGCTCAGGGGGAAGGCCTCGTCGGCCAGGCGCACGTGCAGGGCGCCCATGTCACCCGGCT
>JAAXUL010000313.1 GCA_013336035.1 Chloroflexales bacterium | reverse complement strand
GGGCAGGTGGCCGAGCTGCGCCGCGGCGGCCTGGGCCCGGCGCCTGTAGACGCGCGCCAGCGGCGGCACCACGCCGGCGGCGATGTGCGTGGCCGCGTAGGCCCCCGCCAGCGAGGGCGAGAGCCCGGCCCGCTCGGCGAGGTTCAGCCCGCGCACGGCGGCGTAGGTCGAGGCCACAAGCTGCCCATCGTAGTAGGCAAGCTGGGCGAGCAAGGCGTAGGCCCGGGCGGCCTCGCGCGGCGCCTCGCCCCCGTCACGGACGCGCAGCCTGGCGGGCAGCGCCAGCGACCTGGCCTGCCGCAGCAGCTCCCCTACCAGGCCCAGGACCTCCTGCCTGGGGCGCTCGCGCACAGGGTAGCCGAGGCGAGCGACGGCCCGCTCGAGCAGGGCGCGGCTCTCGATCAGGCGGCCCAGGCTGTGATAGGCCTCGCCGAGCTGGCGCTCCCAGCGCGCCATGGTCTGGTCGTCCACTGGTGGGACGACGCGCTCGGGCAGGCTCGTCGTCGCGGCATACTCAAGCGCCTCGCGCAGAAAGCCGGCCGCCTCGCGGTAGACGCCACCGCGCAGGGCCTCCTCACCGGCCTGAGCAAGATGCACCATCGCGCGGCGAGGCTCCTCGGCCTGGCGCCAGTGGTGGGCCAGCTGGGCGGCGCTGACGGGCGGCGCGAGGGAGCCGGCCTCGTAGCCCTCGGCCAGCAGCCGGTGCAGCCTGCGCCGCTGGCCAAAGCTCATCAGGTTATAGGCCACCTCGCAGCCGACGGCGTGCTTGAAGCTGTACGTCAGGTCGGGCTCGAAGGCCTCGATCAGCACCAGGCCTGCCTGCTGTAGCGCGAAGAGCTGCTCGACTAGGCGATCGCGCTGGGTCTCGACCGGGTGGATGGCGGCAAGGACAGAGAGGGTGAAGAGTGGGCCGATCACGCTCGCCACCTTGAGCGTGAGCTGCTGGGCGGCCGAGAGCCGGTCTATCCGGCTGGTGATCAGCCCCTCGACAGTATCGGGGAGGCTGCTTGTGGCCGAGAGCTGGGCGGGCTGGCTGGAGGACAGGTAGCAGGCACCGTTAGCGACCACCAGGGCGCCGCTCTCGCGCAGGGCGTGAAGCAGCTCTTCGCCGACGAAAGGGTTGCCCTGCGCGCGGGCCGCGATCAGCTGCCAGAGGTCCTCGGGCAGAGAGGCCACGTTGAGGCACCAGGCCAGTAGATCGCGGAGCGCCTCGGGGGCGAGGCCTCGCAGCTGCAGGCGGTGGCTGCCCGGCCGGTAGGCGAGGCGCTGGAAAGCCGGGGGAGTCTCGGCCATTGGCCTGGCGGCCACGGCGATCAGCAGGCGGCCAACATGATCGGCCACAGACTGGAGCAGGGCCCACGAGCTGGTGTCGAGCCACTGGGCGTCCTCGAAGATCAGCAAGATCGGGGCGCGGGCGGCCGCCCGCTCGACCAGGCGCACTAGAAGCTCGCGGGTGTTGTCGGCCCGCACCTGGCCAACCATCAGCGCCGTGCGCGGCGTGTCGGGCAGGCTCAGGGGCAGCACGGCCCGCAGCAGCGGCGCGAAGTCAGAGAGCTTTAGCTCGGCCAGGGCGGCGATGGCGCCGCGGGCCAGCGCGCTCTCGGCGCCATCGCCGTGATCGTCGCCGCCCATCTCGTTGCCGCTGGCTAGCAGCGGGATAAGGCCGGCGAAGACAGAGCGCCAGGCATGATACGCGGGTAGCTCGACAGGGCTGCCGGCGCCAGCCAGGACCGTCACGCCAGCCTCGCCGGCGAGCGAGCGGGCATCGTCGAGCAGGGCCGACTTCCCGATCCCGGCCTCGCCCTCGATGATCAGCGCGCCGCCGTGGCCATCGCGGGCTAGCTGGCTGATCTGCTCGACGATCAGCCGCCGCTCGCGCTCGCGCCCGAAGAGGGCGTGGGCCGGCACCTGCGACGTGTCGGACGACGGCGCGGCGTCCAGGGGGGCAAAGACCGGCACGGGCCCGGCGATGCCCTTGAGGGTAAGGGGGGGCAGCGCCTCGAAGGCTAGGCGCGACCGGGCCGCGCGGAACGTGGCCTCGTCGGCAAAGATGGGGGCGGCGCCAGCCGCAGCGGCCTGCATCAGGCGGGCCGAGCGGTTGACCATCGCGCCCATCATCGTATACTCGCGCCGGGTCATACCGCCGACAGCCCCACAGAGCGCCCGCCCAGTGGTGACGCCGATGGCGACCCCGCAGCCAAGCTCGCCGAGGGCCTGGACCATCGCCAGGGCGGCCCGGACGCCACGCTCGGGGTCGTCCTCGTGGGCCAGGGGGGGCAGGCCGAGGGCGGCCACAAGGGTGGGCCCCTTGCTGTCGGTGCCCAGGCGGGTGATGCTGCCCTCGTAGAGGTAGAGCGAGGTCTGGAGGGCCCGCATCATCGCCTGGGCGTGGCGCAGCGGCGTGTCGGCTCGCAGATCGGGCAAGTTAACGAAGAGGACCGTCACGCGACGCTGCTCGGCGAGCCAGTTGGTCTGCCCGGCATCGATGCGGGCGAGGATCGCCTTGGGGATGTAGGCCCGCAGCGTATCGGCCATGCCGGGCACGACAGCGTGCTGCACAAGGGGCCGCATCGGCAGGTAGTCAACAAGGCTCTGCAGGCGCACGGCGCCCGAGGGCAGCAGCTGGCCGATACAGGCCTCTGCCACCAGTGGCCAGGCCCCGGTGGCGATCACCACCTCGCCCGACTGGGCCTCGGCCTCGGCGCGCCCGGTCTGGGCCAGCGCCTCACCGGTGACCAGCAGCTCCCAGCGGCCAAAGACACCACCCAGGTGCATCGTGGTCACATCGCCTGCGCCGACGCCGACACGCACCTTGAGGGTTGGAGGCGGGGTGGCGCCCTCGACCGAGCCCCAGACATCGGGGGCCATCATCATCTGGACCGCCAGGCCGCACTGCACGGCCCGCTGGGCCAGCTGCGACAGCGGCTCGTCGCCATACCAGAGCGCCAGCAGACCGTCGCCAGCAAACTTGACCACATCGCCGCCGTGGCTCATCACCACCCCGACCAGGTGGCCGAAGTAGAGGTCAAGGATCCGGGTCAGCTCCTCGGCGCCGGCCGGGCTGTGCTGGGTGAGGTGCTCGGTAAGGGCGGTGAAGCCAGAGAGATCGGCGATCAAGACGGCCGCGGGAAAACGCTCGACCGACGCGGCCATCGTGGCGCCTGGATCGGCCGTCAGCCGGCGCAAGATCAAGGCCGGGACATAGCTGGCAAGATCTTCGAGCGAGGCCGCGGTGGTCATAGGAGTCGCCCCAATGCTAATGTGAGGGCGCCCTGGGGACAGCAAACGGGGGCTGCTGCCCCCGAAGTAACTGGCTGGCGGACTGTGCGTAAGAGCATACTCGAACTTGCCCGGGCGCGCAAGGTGGGCAGACCGCCGCCTCGCCTGACTCCACCCCGGCATACTTCTTGCCCTCTGCCGGGTCGATGGACACCTTCGACACAGCGAGCGGCGCCCCTGCGCGCTCCCACCCGCTCCGCGAGACGGCCCAGGCCACCCTGGTGGTGCTGCTGGTGCTGCTCGGCTTCGCCTTGATCCTCAGCCTGCGCAATCTGGTCGTCAGCGTCTTTCTGGGCCTTATGCTCGCTACGGCCCTGCGACCAGTGATGGGGCGCCTGCGTGAGGGCCGTCTACCACGCTTCCTGGCCGCCAGCAGTACCATTCTGCTGCTCCTCGGCGTCGTGGCCGCCTTTCTTCTCATCGTGGTACCCAGAGTGGCCTCGCAGGCCGACAGCATCGCCCGAGCGGTGCCCGAGCTCTACGAAGGGGCGCGAGGCTGGCTGATCGCATCACGCTTTCGTCTCTTCCAGCAGATCGGCAACCGCCTCGAGCCCACGCTGCCCGCCGGCGACCTTGGCCTTGAGATTCTCTGGCCCCGGCTCATCCCCACCCTCTCAGCCGTGGGCTACCTGAGCTTCGTCACCGTCTGCACGCTCGTCTTTACCTACTACTGGCTGCTCTACCGCGAGCGCTCGATCCGCGGCCTGCTGCTGCTGCTGCCGATCGAACGTCGCGAGGGCGCCGAGCGCATCTGGCTCGAGATCGAGGGCCGCATCGGCGACTTTCTGCGCGGGCAGGCCATCCTGGCCCTGACCGTCGGCGGCGCCTCCCTTGTGGGCTACTGGGTCGCCGGTGTGCCCTTTGCCGTGATGCTGGCCATCGTGGCCGCGGTCTTCGAGCTGGTGCCATTCATCGGACCCTTTATCGCCACCGGGGCCGCCATAGCGGTGAGTTTGAGCGAGGGCCCGCAGACGGCCCTGGCGGCCCTGGCTGTGGGCCTCGTCGTCCAGCAGATTGAGAACAATTTCCTCGCGCCGCGCATCATGGACGAAACGGTTGGCGTCAGCCCGGTTGTGACCCTGCTGGCCTTCGTGGGCTTCGGCGCGCTCTTTGGGGCGGGCGGCGCGCTACTGGCCATCCCGCTCACGGCGGCCATCCAGGTGCTCTTCACCGCCTGGCTTCAGCGCGCGCCCTCGTCCGCGGCGGTTGCGCCCGCCGGGCGAACCCTCGCCGACAGGCTGCTCTACGAGGCCCGTGTCCTGGCTGCCGATATCGCAGGCCACCTGCGCGCGAAGGACGCCGGGGTCCAGGCCGGGGTCGATGCGCCCGAGGAGGCCCTGGAGCAGATCCTTCACGAGCTCGAGGCTATCCTGGAAAGCAGTGAGCCCCCCGGTACGACAGCCGCGACTGAGCAGGCTATAGAGGTAGGCCAATGAGCCTTAAGCTAGTCGCTCTGCGGACCGCCGTCATCCTGGGCATTGTCTTGGTGGCGCTGGCCCTCTGGCAGATGCGCGAGGCGGCCCAGCTGCTCGCCGTCGCTATCGCCACGTCGGCGGGGCTGGCGCCCCTCGTCGAGCGCCTCAGCGCAAGGGGATGGCCACGGCCCCGGGCTGCCGCTGCCGTCTTTGGTGGCGTGCTGCTAACTATGGGCGCCCTGGGGGTGGGGCTTAGCGTGCTGCTGGCCTTTGACCTGGACCAGATGGCCTCGCTGCTACCCCTATGGTACTCGCGTGGACGCCGCGCCCTTGAGGTTGGCGCCGCCTGGGCCCCAGGGCTGGCCGAAGCCCTGCCCGCCAGCGTGTCGATCAGCGAGATCCTGATCGGCAGCGGTGCGGCCCTGCTCTCGATCTCGCTACGCGGCCTGGCCCTGGCGGCCCTCACCCTCGGCACCGCCGCGCTCGGCTTCTACTGGCTCGTAGGCGAGCAGCGGATCACGCGCCTCTGGCTCTCGCTGCTGCCTGTAGGTGCGCGGACACGGGTGCGCGCCCTCGGCACGGCCGTCTATAGCGAGGTGGGCACCTATGTGCGGGGCGTGGCAACTGTCGTGCTGCTGACCATGGCCGCCCTGCTGCTGATCTTCAAGCTGGCGGGCTTGCCCGGGGCGGCTATCCTGGCCGTCATAGGGGGTGTGTCCCAGATCGTGCCGCTGCTGGGGCCGGCCCTGGCCCTCGCGCCGGTAGCGGCTGTAACCCTGGCGCAGGGCGGTGTGGCGGCGACAGCCGGGCTTGCGGCAGCGATCGTGGCCGTGGCGGCCATCAGGCTTCTTGTGGCGCCGCGGCTGATCCGCCGAGGCATCAGTGTTAACCCGGTGCTCGTCGTAGTGCTGATCATGGCCCTTGCCGATCTAGGCGGCCTGCCCCTCATCCTGCTGGCGCCACCCCTGGCTGCGGCCCTGCAGGCGGCCACGCGGGCCCTGGTCGAGACCGGGCGCAGCGAGGCGAGCCGCACCAGGGCTGTCCAGGTCGAGGATCTGGCGGGGCGCCTCGATGAGGTGGCGACGAGCGCCACCGAAAGCCCCGAGGCCCAGCGCATCCAGGCCCTCGTCGAGCGGGCCCGCACCCTCCTCACCGAAGCCCAGCGGACTGCCTAGAGGCGACATCGCACGAAAAACGTCACCAGAGAGCGTTATCTTCACCAGAGATGGAGGTCGGGGCGCCGCAGCGCTCCGACCTCCATTTTTCGTCAGCCAACGAGGAGGATGCGGCCCTCTAACTGAGCAGCCCCGAGAGCTAGACTGGCCTTAGAAAACGACCGGCAGGAGTAAAGCCGACAGGAGGCCAGCGATGACTCAGCAGATGATCACCAGCGTGGCGCCCGCCATCCGCCCGATGACCAGCGTGCCGAGCGACCCGGGTATGATGGACCTGGCCAGTCTGGCCCGCCGCGCCCTCGCCGAGAGCCGCAGCTTTTACCGCCACGAAGAGTACGACCCCCGCTACGCCTACGAGCTGTTCCGCCGCGCCCTGGTCGAGCGGGATGACACCGCCTGGGGCTATATCTTCGAGCAATACGCCCCTCTGGTCGAGCACTGGGTGCGCCGCACGGGCGCCTTCGCCGTCAGCGGCGAGAGCAGCGACTTCTTTGTCAGCGCGGCCTTCACACGCTTCTGGCGGGCCATCCCGGCAGCCCGCTTCGCATCCTTCCCGAGCCTGGCCTCGCTGCTCAACTACCTGCGACGCTGCGCCACCTGCGTGGTCATCGACAGCGCCCGCTCGCAGTCGTACACCGAAATGCTGCCCGAGGAGTGTGTCAATTGGAACGACCAGCGCCTCGGCCACGCCGACGAGGAGGCCACCGAGCAGGTGAGCCGCGAGGAGTTCTGGGGCCTTGTGGATGGGCTGCTCACCAGTGATGCCGAGCGTGTCGTCATCCGCAGCTCGTACCTCCTCGGCATGAAGCCGAGCGACATCTACGCCCGCTGGGGCACCATGTTCCACGGCGTCGAGGAGGTCTACACAATCAAGCGGACCGTCCTCACTCGGCTGCGCAAGAGCCCCGAGCTTCGCGGGCTCTACTAGACAGCGTACGGGGCCCCAACGGAACCCCAGAAAGGGCGCAGCGACTGGCTGCGCCCTTTCTCATGTGCCGCCACAATGCCCAGAGCCGTCCGCAGGCCTCCACCGTGCTACAATGCCGCGAGGTATGGTCACAGACAGGTGGAGGCCGGGCATGGACCAGCGACCGGGCGCCGCACCAATGATCGAGGCGGCGGGCTTGCAGAAGCGCTACGGTGACACCTTCGCCGTGAGGGGAGTAGACCTGACGGTCTACCCTGGCGAGATCGTCGGCTTCCTTGGGCCCAACGGCGCCGGCAAGACCACCACAATCAAAATGTTGATCGGGCTGCTGCGCCCGAGCGCCGGCACCGCCCGCATCGGCGGCTTCGATATCCAGGCCGAGCCACTCAAGGCTAAGGCCCTGCTCGGCTATGTCCCCGACCAGCCGTACCTGCCCGAGAAGCTCACCGCCCGCGAGTATATCGAGCTCATTGCCGGCCTGTACCAGCTCGACCTGCGCGAGGCCCGACAGCGGGGCGAGGATCTGCTGCGCCTCTTCGGGCTCGAGGAGCGGGGCGACGAGCTGCTGGGCGGCTACAGCCACGGCATGCGCCAGAAGGCCGCGCTGACCGGCGCCCTTCTGCACCAGCCGCGGGCCTTCTTCCTCGATGAGCCGACGGTCGGCCTCGACCCGCGCAGCGCCCGGCTGATCAAAGATATGCTGCGCCAGGTGGCGGGGCGCGGCACCTCGGTCTTTATGTCCACGCACATCCTCGAGATCGCCGAGCGTATGTGTGACCGGGTCTTCATCATCAACCAGGGCGCCATCGTCGCGGCGGGCACGCTCGAAGATCTGCGGGCTGGCGGCGACGCCACCCTTGAGGATATTTTCCTGAGCCTCACGGGCGGATCCGAGGAGGCCGCCATCGCCGAGGCGCTGACATAGCTATGCTCAATGCGATCTGGGTGCTGGTGCGCGCCCGGCTACAGATTGGCCGGAACACCTTCTGGCGGGGGAAGCTCAGCGGCAAGCTCGGGCTTGTGGCCATGGTAGCCCTGGGCGCCCTCGGATCATTCGCCCTCTATAGCTTCACGCGCTTCATTGTTAGCGCCCTGCGCAACCCTGATCTGGCCGATCTGCTGCGCGAGGCCGCGGCCCGCAGCCCCGGGCTGCCCACCGATGTGGCCCCCTTCCTGGCGGCCGTGCCGAGCGCCGTGCTGCTTGGGGCCCTGGCGCTGCTGGTCTTCTCGAGCTTCAGCAGCCTGCTCAGCTCGCTCTATCTCTCGGGCGATATCGATATGCTGCTGGTGGCGCCCGTGCCGATGCGGGCGGTCTTCATCGTCAAGTTCTTTGGCGGACTGCTGAGCCAGTACCTCATCCTATTTGCCCTGCTCGCCCCGGTGCTGGTGGGCTACGGCCAGGCGATGAGCTATGGGCCGCTATACCAGCTCTGCGTGGCCCTGGCCCTGCTGCTGCTGCCGCTGCTGCCGGCGGGCATCGGCGCCCTGCTGGTGATG
>JAAXUL010000312.1 GCA_013336035.1 Chloroflexales bacterium | reverse complement strand
GGAACAGCCATGAGCGACGAGCGCGTGGGCGTGTATGTCTGCCACTGCGGCAGCAATATCGCCAAGACGGTCGATGTCGAGGATGTCGCCGCCTGGGCCGGCGGGCAGGAGCACGTCGCCATCGCCCGCGACTACAAGTTTATGTGCTCGAGCCTGGGGCAAGAGCTGGTCGAGCAGGATATTAAAGAGCTGGGGCTGACCCGCGTGGTGGTCGCCGCCTGCTCGCCGCACATGCACGAGAAGACCTTCCGCGGCACCTGCCAGCGCGCCGGGCTCAACCCCTACCTGCTCGAGATGGCCAACATCCGCGAGCTGGGCTCGTGGGCCACCGACGACCGGCCCGCCGCCACGGCCAAGGCCAAGGCCCAGGTCAAGGGCTCGGTCGAGCGCGTGGTGCTCCAGCAGCCCCTCGACCCGCTCTACGTGGACATCAACCCGAACACCCTGGTGGTCGGCGGCGGCATCGCCGGCCTCACCGCCGCCCTCGAGCTGGCCAACGCCGGCCACCACGTCTTCCTGGTCGAGCGCGACTCGTCGATCGGCGGCCATATGGCCAAGCTCGACAAGACCTTCCCGACCCTCGACTGCGCCGCCTGCATCCTGACGCCGAAGATGGTCGACGTGGGCAACCACCCGAACATCACCATGCTTACCTGGAGCGAAGTCGAGGCCGTCGAGGGCTACGTGGGCAACTTCAGCGTGCGCGTGCGCAAGCGCGCCCGCTACCTCAACGAAGAGCTGTGCACCGGCTGCGGCACCTGCGTCGAGAAGTGCCCGGTGCGCATCCTCGACGAGGGCTTCGAGGTGGGCCTGGGCTACCGCAAGGCTATCTACCGCAACTTCCCCCAGGCCGTGCCCAAGTACCCGGTGATCGACCCCGAGCACTGCACCTACTTCCTGCGCGGCAAGTGCCGGGCCTGCCAGGTGGTCTGCCCGACCAGCGCGATCGACTTCACCCAGAAGGATGAGGTCGTGCAGCTCGAGGTCGGCAATATCATCCTGGCCACCGGCTACGAGCAGTTCGACGCCCGGCGGGTGCCCCAGTACGGCTACGGGCGCCTGGCCAACGTCTTCACCAGCATGGAGTTCGAGCGCATGGTCAACGCCGCCGGCCCCACCGACGGCCACGTGGTGCTGCGCGACGGCGTCACCGCCCCAAAGAGCATCGGCATCGTCCACTGTGTCGGCTCGCGCGACAAGAAGTACCACGAGTACTGCTCGCGGGCCTGCTGCATGGCCGCCCTCAAGTTCGCCCACCTCGTCCACGAGCGCGTGCCCGAGGCCGAGGTCTACAACTTCTACATCGACATCCGCGCCTCGGGCAAGCACTACGAGGAGTTCTACCACCGCGTGCTCGAGGAGGGCGCCCACTTCGTGCGCGGGCGCGTGGCCGAGGTGACCGACGCGGCCCGCGGCCCCGGCGAGGAGCACAAGCTGATCATCCAGGTCGAGGACACGCTGATCGGCAAGCAGCGACGCATCCCCGTCGATATGGTCATCCTGATGGCCGGCATGGAGGCCCGCAAGGACGCCCGCCAGGTGGCCTCGCTCTTCGGGCTGGGCTGCGACTTCAGCGGCTGGTTCACCGAGCGCCACGCCAAGCTCGACCCGGTGGTGACCATGACCGAGGGCATCCTGATCGCGGGGGCCTGCCAGGGCCCCAAGGCCATCCCCGAGTCGGTGGCCCAGGGCTCGGCGGCGGCGGCCCGCGTCGCCGGCATGATCGGCCTGCGCACCGTCAAGATGGAGCCCGTGCGCGCCTCGATCGAGGCCGCCGCCTGCTCGGGCTGCCGCATCTGCAACACCATGTGTCCCTACAACGCGATCGTCTTCCACGAGGACCGCAAAGTCTCCGAGGTGGTCACGGCCCTCTGCCAGGGCTGCGGCGCCTGCGTCGCGGCCTGCCCCAGCGCGGCGATCAGCGGCGCCCACTTCACCCGCGACCAGGTCCTCGCCCAGATCGAGGGCCTGCTGTGGGACACCCGCCAGCCCGAGGTGCTCTGGCTAGAGCCGGCCTGAGGAGGGATCACCATGGACAATGGGTACCAGCCTATCATCGTCGGCTTCCTCTGTAACTGGTGCTCCTACAGGGCCGCCGACCTCGCCGGCACGGCGCGCATCCACTACGCGCCGACCATGCGCCCCATCCGCGTGATGTGCACGGCGCGCATCGAGCCCGAGTTCGTGCTCAAGGCGCTGCGCGAGGGCGCCGACGGCGTGATGATCGCCGGCTGCCACCCCGGCGAGTGCCACTACGTCGAGGGCAACATCAAGGCCCTGCGCCGCTTCACCCTGCTCAGGGCCATGCTGCGCCAGTTTGGCGTCGAGGACCAGCGCGTGCAGCTCGTCTGGGCCGCCGCCTCCGAGGGCAAGCAGCTCGCCGAGGCCGTCGACCGCATGACCGCCGAGCTGCGCGCCCTCGGCCCCCTGCGCTGGCGCGAGACCGTCCTCGGCGATCTGCCCGCGCCCGCCGCCCCAAAGCTCGAGGAGACTGAGGTCGGGTAGGGAGGAATGTATGGCCAAGCCCACCTTCGCGATGTACTGGGCCGCCGCCTGCGGGGGCTGCGAGATCTCGCTGCTCAACATCGGCGTCCAGATACTGGATGTCGACGCGGCCTTCGACGTGGTCTTCTGGCCCTGCGTGGCCGACTTCAAGTATCACGACGTCGAGGGCTACCCCGACGGCTACATTGACCTTTGCCTGTTCAACGGCGCCATCCGCAACTCGGAGAACGAGGAGCTGGCCCACCTGCTGCGGCGCAAGTCGAAGACCCTGGTCGCCTTCGGCTCGTGCGCCTACGAGGGCTGCGTGCCGGGGCTGGCCAACCTCACGACGAATAGCGCCACTATGCGCGCCGCCTACGCCGACTGCCCGACCGCCGACGAGACGCGCGGCCAGACCCCTCAGCTCGTCACCCAGGTGCCCGAGGGCGAGATCCGCATCCCCGTGCTCTACGAGACCGTGCGCACCCTCGGCCAGGTCGTGCCGGTGGACTACGTCGTACCCGGCTGCCCGCCCGAGGCCCACCAGATCTCGGCCGTGATCGCCGCGATCATCAGCGGCGCCCCCCTGCCCGCCCCCGGCGGCACGGTGCTCGGCGCCGGCAATGTGGCCCTCTGCGAAGAGTGCGGCCTGGCCAAGAACGTCAAGCAGATCACGCGCTTCCACCGGCCCTACGAGATCGTGCCCGAGCCCGGGGTCTGCCTGCTCGAGCAGGGCCTCGTCTGCATGGGCCCCGCCACCCGCGCTGGCTGCGGCGCCCTCTGCCCCCAGGTCGGCATGCGCTGCGAGGGCTGCTACGGCCCCCTCGACGGCCAGGACCAGGGGGCGCGCATGCTCTCGGCCATCGCCTCGGTGATCGCCGCCGGCCAGCCCGGCCTCGAGGAGGCCGAGCTCGAGCACGAGATCGCCGCGGTGGTCGACACCCTGGCCGACCCGGCCGGCACGTTCTACCGCTTCAGCCTGGCCCACTCGCTGCTGCGCCGCGCGCGCGTGTCCTGAGGGAGGGTTTCAGGGAGGGCTTGCCCTCGCTGAAAAACCCACCTTACCTAGGGTCGCACGCGGCAAGCGCAGCTTGCAAGTATGTATGAGGAGACCCCGATGAAGCGGATCACGATTGATCCCGTCACCCGGCTCGAGGGCCACGGCCGCATCGAGCTCTTCCTCGACGACGAGGGCGACGTCGCCAACGCCTACTTCATCATCCCCGAGCTGCGCGGCTTCGAGCAGTTCTGCGTCGGCCGCCCCGCCGAGGAGATGCCGCGCATCACCGACCGCATCTGCGGCGTCTGCCCCGAGGCGCACCACATGGCCTCGACCAAGGCCCTCGACGCGCTCTTCCACGTCGAGCCGCCCGCCGTGACCCGCAAGCTGCGCGAGCTGTTCTACTCGGCCTTCTACGTGGCCGACCACACCACCCACTTCTACGCCCTCGCCGGCCCCGACTTCGTGCTCGGCCCCGACGCGCCCCCCGCCGAGCGCAACATCCTCGGCGTGGTGCGCAAGGTCGGCCTCGAGATCGGCAAGCAGGTGATCGACGCGCGCATGCGCAACCACCACGTGATCAAGCTCATGGGCGGCCGCGGCGTCCACCCCGTCGCCGGCCTGCCCGGCGGCTGGAGCAAGCCGCTCTTGCCCGGCGAGCGCCTGGTCGCCGAGGAGGCCGCCCGCAAGAATGTCGAGTTCGCCCTCTTCAGCCTCAAGCTTTTCGAGGATCTCATCCTCGGCAACCCGGGCTATGTCGAGCTGATCCTCTCCGACACCTTCACCCACCGCACCTACTCGATGGGCACGGTGGACGCCCACAACCGGGTCAACTTCTATGATGGCATGATCCGCGTGGTCGACCCCGACGGCGCCGAGTTCGTGAAGTACCACCCGCGCGACTACGCGAAGCATATCGCCGAGCACAGCGAGCCCTGGACCTACCTGAAGTTCCCCTACCTCAAGGGCGTCGGCTGGCGCGGCTTCGAGGACGGCAAGGCCAGCGGGGTCTACTGCGCCACCCCGCTCTCGCGGCTCAACGCCGCCGACGGCATGGCCACCCCACAGGCCCAGGCGGCCTACGAGAAGCTGTACGAGACCATGGGCAGCAAGCGGGTCGGCGGGCGCTACCAGCCCGTCCACTATCGGCTGGCGACCCACTGGGCTCGCCTGGTCGAGCTGCTCTTCGCCGCCGAGCGCATGCTCGAGCTGGCCACCGACCCCGAGATCTGCGACCCCAACGTGCGCGCCCCCGTCACCGCCACGCCCACCGAGGGCGTCGGCAGCGTCGAGGCGCCACGCGGCACGCTGACCCACCACTACTGGACGGACGAGCGCGGGCTGCTGACCCGCGTCAACCTGATCGTCGGCACGACCAACAACTACGCCCCGATCGCTATGTCGGTGAAGAAGGCGGCCCAGGGCCTCATCCACAAGGGCATTGTGGTCACCGAGGGCCTGCTCAACCGCATCGAGATGGGCTTCCGCGCCTACGACCCGTGCTTCGGCTGCGCGACCCACGCCCTGCCCGGCGAGATGCCCCTCGTGGTGGTCATCCGCGACGCCGCGGGCCGCGAGCTCCAGCGCCTGAGCCAGCACGTGTAGCGAAAGAACGTTATGTCCACTCTTGTGCTTGGCCTGGGCAACCCGATCCTCACCGACGACGCGGTGGGGCCGCGCGTGGCCGAGCAGGTCCGCGCAGCCCTGGCGGCGCGCCCCGGCCCCCGCCCCGCGGTCGAGACCGCGTCCGTCGGCGGCCTGGCCCTGATGGAGGCTCTGGTCGGCTACGAGCGGGCCGTGCTGATCGACGCCCTGTGGCGCCCGGGCTGGCCGCCCGGCTCACTCCACCGGCTCACCCTCGACGACCTGGAGACGCTCAGCCCCACCGCGCGCAGCGTCTCGCCCCACGATACGAGCCTGGCGGTCGCCCTAGACTTCGGGCGGCAGCTGGGCCTGGCCCTGCCCGAGCAGATCGTCATCTACGCCGTTGCGGTCGCAAACGTCCTCGACTTCGGCGAGGAGCCCACGCCCGAGGTCGCTGCCGCCATCCCCGCCGCCGCGGCCGCCGTCCTGACCGAGCTCGCCGCTACAAGCCCATACCTGGATAATCTACCGGAGGTGCACAATGGTGTCGCCTGAGCTACTGCGCCGCTACAAGTTCTTCGCCGGGCTGAGCAACGACCAGATCATCAGCCTGGCCCAGCTTGCCGAGGAGATCACAGCCGAGCCGGGGAGCTATCTGTTCTACGAGGGCGGGGGCCTCACCAGCCTCTATCTGGTGCTCGAGGGTCGGGTCGCGATCAGCCTCAGCCTGCCCGAGGTTGGCTCGCGCGCGATCATCCCCCCGCCCACCGCGAAGAAGCGCGAAGTGACCGTCAGCATGGTCGGGGTGGGCGAGATCTTCGCCTGGTCATCTCTAGTGCCGCCGTACCAGGCGACCTCGAACGCCCGCGCGCTCACGCGCTGCCGGGTCGTGGCGCTCAGCGCGGCCGAGCTGCGCCAGCGCTTCGACCGCGACACGCAGTTCGGCTACCAGATGCTGCTGCGCGTCGCCCAGATCGCCCGCGACCGGCTCCAGGATCTGCACTACGAGTCGCTGGCCAACGTCGTGGGCGACCCGCTCTGACAACTTGAGTGAGGCTCGGGGAGGTCGGAGCCTCCCCGAGACATCCTTGTAGCATAGCCACGCCCCGTTGCATTCTCTTCCCCGCTCGTTTCGACCGACCCTGCTACACTCCTCACAAAGCGAGGAGGTGTACGATGTCGTCACACAGATCGCAGTCGATCACCCGCAATGGTCAGGGCCTCGATGATTGGGACGAGACGATTGGCGACCTCGAGCGCCAGCTCGGCCAGCTCGAAGAGGCCGGCCCCCTGGCGATCCAGCCGCTCTTCGCCCGCTGGGAGCGGCTACGCGAGGGGCTGCTCGGGCTCCAGGAGTACTACGCCCGCCTGCCTGCCGAGACCGCCCGCTTCAGCGATGACCCGGACTTCCTCGAACAGGTGGTCCAGGTCGCCGGGCGCCGCATCCAGCTGATCAACGACCTGCTCGCCGCCCTCGAGCGCGTGTAGGCTTACGTCTCTGGTCCGACGCCAGGCACAATCATCGTAGCTAAAATGCACAGCAAATGCGCCCCGCGGCCCGTCTTGACGCGCTGCGGGGCTGGCTGTAAGATTTTCGTGACAGGCGACACAAAAGAGTGCGAGGGGGCCCGATGATCATCCAGCTACGACCAGAGCGCCACTACGCCAACCGGCGGCGCTGCAGCTTCGCCCCCGAGTCGCTCCACGTCTACCGGCGCGCCCTGGCGCGCCGCATCGGCCTGCCCCCCGGCGAGCGCCCCGCCTGCGTCCTCGACACCCTCGCCCGCTCCCTCTTGCGCGCCCGCATAGGGTAGAGGTACGCAAGAAGATCTTCACCCTCTCACCCCAGCGAGCGCTCACCCACTCACTGCATCAGCTGCAGGGCCTGGCGCTTCATATAGGCCAAAATGGCCGAGATCCCGTTGAGTCGCTGCGGGCTGAGGATCTGGTGCAGCCCCATCTCCTGGAAGAAGTCGCCCGGCACCGCAAGCACCTCGCGCGGCGACACACCCCGCAGCCCCTCGGCCAGGATCGAGGCATAGCCGCGGGTGGTGGGCGCCTCCTCGGGTACATCGAAGTGAAAGACGACGCCCCCATCCTCGAGCTCGCTGTGCAGGAAGACCGGGCTCATGCACTCGTGGACCTGCTCCATCCCGGCGCGATCGCGCAGCCGCTCCGGCAGCACCGGGAGCCTGTCGGCATAGTCCAGCATCAGCTCCAGCTTCTCGCCGCGGTCGCCGGCCTGGAACTCCTCGATGATCTCGCGCAGCCGCGCGGGGATCGCCGTGCTCTCGCTCATAGGGCTCCTTATCGCCGTTGCAGCAGGCCGATCAGGGCGTCGAGCACCTGGGCCCGGTAGTTCGTGGCCATAGCAACATTGCGCTCGTGGATATTGAACAGGGCCTCGTCCAGCTCCATCGCCTCATCGCGGCCCTTGCGCATCGGCACCACCACCTTGGTGTCACCATCGAGCTTCACCTCGGTGAAGGCCCCGGGCCGCTCGGGGTCAATGCCCGACAGCGGCTCGCTGCTCGTCAGCACATAGAAGGTCCTGACCTGCATCACCGCCGCGTCCTCGACGTACTGGCGAACCTTCGCCGCGGCCTCTCGGATCGAGTCCTCAAGATTGCTGGCCATTGTTGCTTGGCTCCTTAGCACATTGCGGTTGCACTTTACGCACTCTGCGAAGACGCCCTCGGCTCAAGGCTCTACCCGGATGAGCTAGCCCGCTGCCGGGCGCGCGTCTCGTCCAGCAGCTGATCGACAAACTTCCAGGCCGCCGGAAGGGCTGTGACAGCCCCCACGGGCGAGCTGGCCATCACCGCGACGAGCGCGGCGCCGCGCATCACCGTGCCGAAAGTCTTCAGCAGGGCTGCCCGCGAGCGTAGCGCGAGGCCCAGGCTGCGCCGGTGCAGACCCTCGTGGCGCGTCGGCAGCGCCGGGCGCAGCAGCGAGCGCATATCGCCCGTCCAGCTCACGCTGGTGCGCGCCACCAGGGATCCCTCGACCAGAGTCTCGACCACGGCGAAGTTGGCCACGGCATCCTGCACCTGGGCCACAAAGGCCCGAAAGCGCTCCTCGGCATCGGCCCACGAGGGGCGCTCGGGCTCGCCGGCGCCAAAGGCGCTCGCCCCAAGCGGGCCGCCGGGCTCGCCGCGCAGCTCGCCCACGAGGGCGAGGAGCTGGCGCTCGGGGGCGGGCAGCCCCAAGGTCGAGAAGCTCGTCG
>JAAXUL010001074.1 GCA_013336035.1 Chloroflexales bacterium | reverse complement strand
CCCAGAAGTTCGTCGCCGATGAGCGCATCCTGGTCGAGCTGGGCGACTTCGCCAGCCCCGCCTCGATGGCCGCCTCGCCGATCTATGAGCGCGCCGGTCTGGTGCAGTTCGGCTTCACCAACTCGCACCCCGACTTCACCAAGGGCGGCAGCTACATGTGGTCCAACTCGATCAGCCAGGTGGACGCCGCCCCGCTCCACGCCGACTTCGTCGCCGACCTGGGCCTCAAGCGCGTCGCCCTGCTCCACCTGAACACCGACTGGGGCAAGACCACCTACGATCTCACGGCGCAGCGCCTGGCCGAGCGCGGGGTCGAGGTGGTCGCCGTCGAGGCCTACCTGCCCGACGAGAAGGACTTCCGCACCGCCCTGACCACGATCAAGAACGCCAACCCCGACGGCATCGTCTTCGTCTCGTACTACACCGACGCCGCGCTGCTGGCCCAGCAGATCCGCGCCCTGGGCCTCACCGTGCCGATCGTCGCCAATGGCTCCAACCACTCGCCCAAGTTCCTCGAGCTCGGCGGCAGCGCCGTCGAGGGTGTCTACCTTTCGTCGAACTTCTCGCCCGACGACCCGCGCCCCGAGGTACAGGCCTACCTGCAGAAGTTCCGCGAGAAGTACGGCGAGGAGTCGGACTACTTCGCCGCCCACGCCTACGACACGCTCAAGCTGATCGCCGCCGCGATCGAGCTGGGCGGCCCCGACCGCACCGCCATCCGCGACGCCCTCGGCCAGCTGAAGGATGTGCCGAGCGTGGTCTACGGCACGGTGACCTTCAACCCTGAGACCCGCCGCGTGGACGCCCCGAAGGACGCCCGTCTGGTGGTCAAGGACGGGAAGTTCACCCTGTGGGACGGCGCGCCGGTGGCCCAGCGGTGACAAGGGGACAAGGGGACAAGGGGACAAGAAGAGAAGGGGACGACTTATGACTTTGCTCTCGAAGCGCGAGCGCGTGGAGGCCGCGCTCGCCGGCCAGCCGGTGGACCGGGCGCCCGTGAGCGCCTGGCGCCACTTCCTGCCTGAGGAGCGCGATAGCGCCAGCCTCGCTGCCGCCACCCTCGCCCACTTCCGCCAGTTCGACTGGGACTGGATCAAGGTCAACCCCCGCGCCACCTACTACGCCGAGGCCTGGGGCAACGTCTACGACTACGACCGCTACGACGGCGTGCTGCCGCGGCTGGCGGACGGCCCCGTGCACGCGGCGGACGACCTGGGGCGGATTGCGCCCGTGAGCCCGACCGGCGGGGTCTTCGCCGAGCAGCTCGACCTGCTGCGGCGCATCCGCGCAGGGGAAGACGGCGCGCACTATGTGCAGACGGTCTTCTCGCCCCTCTCGGTGCTCGCCTTCCTGACGGCGGACCTCGGCGACCAGCTGCCTAGCCTCGGCCTTGACTCGGACTACGGCCACCTGCGCGCGCTGATCCAGACGGACCCCCAGGGCGTCCATGCAGCTCTCGACGCGATCGCGACGACCCTGGCCGGCTACGCCGCGGCCAGCCTGGAGGCCGGGGCGAGCGGCCTGTTCTTCGCCATCGTGCGCCTGGCGCGTGACGGCGTGCTGAGCGAGGCCGAGTTCGATACCTTCGGCCGCCCTTACGACCTGCGCGTGCTTGAGGCGGTGCAGGGGGCGCCGTTCAACCTGCTGCACATCTGTGGGCCGCAGGTCTACTTCGACCAGGCCCTCGCGTACCCGGTGCACGCCCTGAACTGGGCCGCCGTGGGCCAGGGCAACCCCGGCATCGCCGCGGCCCGCGCCCGCACCGACAAGGCCCTGATCGGCGGCGTCGACGAGGCCGGCGTCATCGTGCGTGGCACCCCGGCCGAGGTCGAGGCCGAGGCGGCGGCGGCCATCGCGGCCAGCGGCGGGACGAAGTTCCTGCTCGCCCCAGGCTGTGGCGTCGCCATCAATACGCCGGAGGCGAACCTCCACGCCTTGCGCCGCGCTGCCGATCTTTCAAGCAGGGGCGTGGGGGAGCCGGGCTCTCTCACCTAACAAGCAGGGGCGTGGAGGAGCCTGGCTCCCCACAAGAGACGTATGCAGACCTTCTTCGATAACACCATCAACGGCCTGGTGGTGGGCAATATCTACGCCCTGGTGGCGGTGGGCCTGGCCCTGATCTTCGGCGTGGCCGGGCTGATCAACTTCGCCCACGGCTCGGTCTACATGGCCGGCGCCTATGTTGGCTGGCTGTGCGTCGTGCAGCTGGGGCTGCCCCTATGGGCGGCCCTGCCCGCCGCCGCCGCCGGCAGTGCTCTGCTAGGCGCCGCCATCGAGTGCGTCGGCCTGCGGGCGCTCTACGGCAAGGCGCGCATCGCCCCGCTCCTGGCCACGATCGGCATCAGCTTCATCCTCGACCAGGCCGCCCAGCTGATCTTCGGCCCCTTCCCCCAGGCCTTCCCCAGCCCGCTACCCGCCACGCGCATCCAGCTGGGCGGTGTGAGCATCGGCTCCCTCGACCTGCTGATCGCCGCGGTGAGCCTCGGCAGCGGCCTGGCCCTCTGGGCCTTCCTGCGCTTCAGCCGCCTCGGCTGGGCCGTGCGGGCCACGGCCCAGGACCGCGACGCCGCCCAGCAGATGGGCGTCGATGTCAACCGGGTCAACCTGACCAGCTTCGCCCTCGCCGCGGCCCTCGGCGGCCTCGGTGGGGCCCTGGTGGGCATGTACTACGGCAGCGTCTCCCCGACGATGGGCTTCCAGGCCACGCTCAAGGGCTTCGCCGCGGCGCTGCTCGGCGGCCTCGGCTCGATCCCCGGTGCGATCGTCGGCAGCCTGCTGCTCGGGCTGATCGAGAGCTACGGCGTGGCCGCCCTCGGCTCGAGCTACCGCAACCTCTTCGCCTTCGGCATTATGATCGCGGTGCTGGTGGTGCGCCCCGGCGGCCTCTTCGGCGACCGGCGCGGCCTGCCGCCCGAGCCGCTGACCGGCACCTTCATCGCCACGAGCCGCCCGCTGCGCCTGCCGCCCTGGGCATGCTGGGCCCTCGGCGCCGCCGCCGTGCTGCTGCCCCTCGTCGTGCCCAACCCCTACGTGCTCCAGACCCTGATCAACGCCTGGCT
>JAAXUL010001073.1 GCA_013336035.1 Chloroflexales bacterium | reverse complement strand
GCCGCGTTTGATGGCCTGCACCGCCAGCGGGATGCTGCCGAATCCCGTGAACAGTTCGCGAATCGCGCGTTTCATGGTCGGGTCAGAAGATTTTTCGCATCGCGCCGGTCAGCCACAGCGTGCCGGCCGGCACCTTAGGGTCGGGCCGCCCGATCATCTCCACCTGCAGGTTGGCCACGATGTCGGGCGCCTGGAAGCCGCCGTAAGCGCTGGCAGCCGTAAAGACGCCGGCCATGACTGCGAAGGCCCAGCCAGTGGTGATGACGATCCAGCCTGCGTTGTTGCCCTTTGACTGGGTCAAAAGTACGTTGGCAACCACACCGTTGCCGAGCAGAACGAGAACCATAGTCCCGAGCAACTCACCGAGGAATGAAGCGGGCATCGGAGTCCTCCTGACAACACACCGAAGCGGATCCGGGATTCCAGACGAATCTTCCTTGACCGTATGGCGAAAACCTGCCGTTCGTTCTGGCGCGGCGTGTACGTGGCCACTTAATAGCTGTGTGTTGCTGTCCCGAGACTAGACCGCGTACCACGCGGCGCTCCAGCGTCGCCCTCTCACCCCCTCTCGGGAACGTGGCGCGTCGAGTGTCTGAGCCAACGTATAGGAGACTACACCGCCGCGCCGCTTCCCAAACGGAAGCCGCAGCCGTGGAGGCATGCCATGAGTTTTTGGGCGCAACAAGCCATAGCCAGCGACATAGGGGTTGACCCTTGCCGTTCAGCCATGCCGCGTTACGTCAATTATTAGCCAGGTGGGAAGGTATGGTGCAGACGGGAGAGATTCGTAGCAACAGAGAGTCGCCTCATTGCGCCCTCCATATTATGCGGTGTTAGTGTATGAACTTTAACCGCTCGGGTTGATGCAATAATAACAGTCGCTCACCCGAGCGTCAAGGGGGTGCAAGGGCTGTGCGGCGTAAGAATTGTCTCACTGTTGAAACATAGTGTCACAGCTATGTTTCAGCTCAGGCTCCGCCAGCCGCCCAGAAGTCCTGCTTTGCGATCCCATAGCGGGCCATCTTGCGCCAGAGGGTCGCTCGGCTGACGCCGAGCAGGGCCGCGGTGCGCCCGAGGTGCCCGGCGGCCTGGCGCCCGGCCCGCAGGATGGCCTCGCGCTCACTCAGGCGGCTGCTCTCATCGAGGCTGGCCAGCGACGGGGGCTCAAGGGGCGCCGCGACGCGCACCACCGCGGCCGGCAGATCCTCAAGGGCGATCACGCTCTTCTCGCGCCCGGCGAGGGCCCGCTCGAGGGTCAGCTCGAGCTCGCGCACGTTGCCGGGCCAGGGGTAAGCCCGCAGCGCCTGGAGCGCGTCGGGGGCCAGGGCCACCTGGCGGCCGACCCGCTCGCCGATCACCTGGAGCAGATGGCTCACCAGCAGCAGCAGGTCGTCGCCGCGCCGGCGCAACGGCGGGATCTCGACGATGAGGGCGCTCAGGCGCGCAAAAAGGTCGGCGCGGAAGCGGCCCTCGTGGACCTGCCGCTCGATGTCGGCGCCGGCCGTGGCGATCACGCGCACGTCGATCGGCAGGGGCCGCGTACCGTCGCTGCGGATCATACGGCGCATCTCGATCGCCCGCAGCAGGGCGGTCTGTAGGTCGAGCGGCAGGGCCCCGACCTCCTCGAGGTAGAGCACGCCGCTCTGGGCCAGCTCGATCTTGCCCGGGCGGCCCGGCGACCCGGGGCGCAGCGGATCGCCCTCGACCCCGAACAGCTCGCCAGCGAGCAGTGGGCGGGGCACCGCGGCGCAATTCAGGCCGACAAACGGCCCCCCGGTCCGGCTGCTGGCGTTATGGATCGCCTGGGCCAGGATCTCTTTGCCCACGCCGGGCTCGCCGCGTAGCAGGACGCTGCCCGCCGCGTTCGCCGCCAGGTGGGCCTGGTGCAAGGCCGTCAGCATCGCCGGGCTCTGCCCAATCAGATCGCGAAAGGTGAAGCGGGCCTCGGCGCCGACCACGCGCTGCACCAGCTGGTGGATGCTCTGGGCGAGGCGCAGGGTCACCAGGGCGCCCAGATAGCGCCCGCCCCGGTCACGCACGAGCCGCGTCGCGCATACCAGGCCGACGGCCCCCTTACGCCCCTGCCAGATCAGCTCTTGCTCGATCAGCTCTTCGCGGCGGGCGAGGGACATGCGCAGCAGAGGAGGGGGGCCCAGGCTGCCGGTGAAGGGGCGCCCGGCCACGGCGCGCCCGCTCACCCCGAGCAGCTCGGCGGCGCGGCTGTTGATGCGGCGCACCTCGTCGCCCGGGCCGACAAAGATCAGCCCCTCGCTCATCGCCTCGAGGGTGGCGTACAGCTCGGCCAGCTGGTCGTTGGCCTCGGCCAGCAGCTGGTCGGCGCGCAGCTGGTTGTGCAGAGCCTGGGCCGCCGCGATGGCCAGCCCAAGCGTGTGAGGGTGCGCGTCGGCGGCGGCCGTGATGATCGCCAGGGCCCCAAGCGGCTGCCCGCCCGCCGAGAAGAGCGGCGCCGCGGCGAAGGCCAGGGGGTGCAGCCGCATGCTGTAGTGCTCCTCGCCCGCCGTCTGCACGGGCTGGGCCTCGCGCAGGGCCAGATCGACGGCGTTGGTGCCCGCCCTGGCCTCGTCGAGGTGGGCCGGCGGCAACACCCCGCACGCCCGCGCGAGGCTCACCAGGTCGGGGTCGCCCTCTAGCTCGATCGCCACAGCTGTCGGGTCGGCCAGAAGCACGGCGAAGCCCGGGCGCTCGACCAGCTGGTAGAGGTCCTCGATCGATGAGCGGGCCTGCGCGACAAGCTGCTGCTGCCCTAGCTCGGGCGCCGGGGCCGGCGGGGGCCGCAGATCGGTGGCGAGGCCCGCCGCCCGACAGCGCCGCAGCGAGCGCAGGATCGGGGGCGTGGGCGGCGGCTGAAGGTCCATACCGTATATTATATGCTCCCCTTGCCCCGCCGTGCGCTCGCGCTCGCGCCAGGGCTACGTCAAAGTCGGCGCTTCAGGCCCTCACCCCCCTGCCCCCTCTCCCTGAGCGGGAGAGGGGGGGCCACGCAGGGCGTCCTAATGCTGTGCTCCCCCCTCTCCGCTTGACGGTGACGGGGGCCGGGGG
>JAAXUL010001072.1 GCA_013336035.1 Chloroflexales bacterium | reverse complement strand
CCACACTCAACGCTGCGCTCCGCAATGACCACAACCACTTCCATCGCGCGCATCGGCTCGCCTCCGGCGAGATCCGGGCCGTCGAGGTCTTCGCGGGCCCGGTGATGATTGCGGAGCGCCAGCTGCTCTACGCGATCATCCACGATGAGACCGAGCGTGTGCGCGCCGAGCAGGCTCTGCAGGCCGAGCGCGCCTCGCTGGCCGAGCGCGTGGCCGAGCGCACCGCCGAACTGGCGGCGGCGCTGCGGGCCAAAGACGAGTTCCTGGCCAATATGAGCCACGAGCTGCGCACGCCGCTCAACGCGATCCTCGGCCGCGCCGAGCTGCTGCGTGCAGGGATCCACGGGCCGCTGAACGCCCAGCAGGAGCAGGACCTCGCCGCGATCGACGAGGCGGGCCACCATCTGCTCGCCCTGATCAACGACGTGCTCGACCTGGCCAAGATCGAGGCCGGTCGGCTGACCCTCGAGCCCGGGCCGCTCCAGGTCGCGGACCTCTGCCAGGCCGCGCTGCGCATGGTGGCCCAGGCGGCGGTGCAGCAGCAGCTACGCCTCTACACGAGCATCGACCCACAGCTCGCGCTGATCGACGCCGATGCGCGCCGGCTCAAGCAGATCCTGGTGAACTTGCTGGCCAACGCGGTGAAGTTCACCCCGCCGGGGGGCGAGGTCGGCCTGGAGGTGCGCGGGAATCCGGACGAGCAGACCGTGACCTTCACGGTCTGGGACACCGGGATCGGCATCGCCTCGGAGGACCAGGCGCGGCTGTTCCAGCCGTTTGAACAGGGCAGCAGCGGCCTGAGCCGGCAGTACGGTGGCACCGGCCTGGGCCTGACGGTGGTCCGGCGCCTGGTTGAGCTGCACGGTGGCAGCGTCGCGCTCGAGAGCAGCCCCGGCGCAGGCAGCCGCTTCAGCGTCACCTTGCCGTGGCTACCGCCGGCGCAGCTACCGCCCCTTGACACCCAGATCGACCAGGCCGCAGCAGCCCCAGTGCATATCGGCACCGGGAGCGAAACGAGGAGCCAGCAGCCCCTGATCCTGCTGGCCGACGACAGTGCGGAGAACGTCGCCGTGCTGCGCGACTATCTGCAAAGCGCAGGCTATCGAGTCGTCGTGGCGCACGATGGGATGGAGGCCGTCACGCGGACCCTGGAGCTGCGCCCGGCGCTGATCCTGATGGATATCCAGATGCCGCTGCTCGATGGTCTCGCGGCCATCCGCCAGATCCGGGCCACCGGTATGACCACCACCCCGATCATCGCCCTGACCGCCCTGGCGATGGCCGGCGATCGCGAGCGCTGCCTGGAGGCCGGCGCCGATGTTTACCTCGCCAGGCCGGTCAGCCTGCGCACACTCCTGGCCACAATGGTGGCCCACCTCCAGCCCAGTGCAGAGGCGCACCGTGACCCGCAGGAGGATGCCACCTAGGCCGCGCTGATTCCGAGCATCCGGAAAAACCTGGCGCCCTGTGCTATACTCCTCCCAACATCCCCAATCTGGGCACGAACACCAGGCCAACTCCAGCCCGCCTGCCGCGGTGCGCTACCGTTGCGCTCGCTGCCGCCAGGTGGCTCATCCGACCTCGCACGCATCCCCTGGCACACCGGCTTCGCCGTTGGCTGTGGCCGTTCACCCCTAGCGCGAGCGATCGATGCGCGTGCTTATTGCCGAAGCTGACCTCAGCACCGCCCACGAGCTGGCCGCCACCGTCGCGGCGCTCGGCCACGTCGTCACCAGCCTGGTCGAATCCGCTGCGGAGGCGCTCACCGTGGCGGCGCACGAGCGCCCCGACCTGGTGCTGATGGATGTGCATCTCGCCGGAGCCATCGACAGCCTCACCGCCGCCCAGCATCTTCAGACGCAGCTGCACATCCCCGTGGTCTCGCTGACCGCCCACACCGCCGCCGAGCTGGTACAGCACGCGATCACCAGCGCGCTGACCACCACCGGCCACGCCCAGCTTGACGAGCGCACCCTCTGGGACACCCTGGACGTGGTCCAGCAGCAGCAGCAGCACCTCCAGCAGCAGCTTGAGGCCAGCGAGGCTCGCCTGGCCACCACCCTGCATAGCCTCGACGACGCCGTGCTGATGACCGACCTGAGCGGGACCCTCACCGTGGTGAACGCGGCTGCGGCCCACCTCTGCGGCTTCGCGCCGGAGGATCTGGTTGGATGCGCATTGGCCACGGTCGCGCCGTTGGTCCAGATGGAGACCTACACGCCCCTGCCCGACCTGGTCGCCCAGGCGCTGGCGGCGGGCGCGCCGATCAGGCTGCCCACGCCCACGCTGCTCCTGGCCCCCGATGGGCAGAGCTGGCCGATCGAGGGCCGCGCGGCGCCCCTTCGCGATGCTGGGGGCCAGCTCACCGGCATCGTGCTCGTCATCCGCGAGATCCGCGCCCGCCAGGCGGCGGAAGCGGCGCAGCACCAGGCCCAGGAGGCCCTCCGTGCCGCCAATACCCAACTGGCCGCCTCGCTGGCCACCCTGGAGCGCCAGACCGCCGAGCTGCGGGTGCTCAGCGACCTCGGCGGCGCCCTGTTGCAGTGTCCGTCCCTGGAGGAGGGCTACGCGATCGTGACCCACGCGCCCCAACGGCTCTTCCCCGATGTGGCCGGCATGCTCTTTGTGCCGCGCCCGGGGCACAACGCCCTCGAACCGATCCTGGCCTGGGGGGTGGCGAGTCATCCCGTTCCGCCACTGCCCATCGTTGCCTGTCGGGCCCTGGGAGACGGGCAGATCGTGCTCGGGGAGCAGCGCTGCGGGGGCTGTCGCTGCGAGGTTGTGCCCGCAGTGCTCTCGCGTGAGGCCCTGTGTGTCCCGCTCCAGGTAGAAGGCGAGACCCTGGGGGTGCTCCACGTGCACCTGCCGCTCAGCGAGCCGACGGAGCTCGGGCGGGCTGCCCGCGCGCAGCTCGCGCTGGCCTTTGCCGAGCAGGCGGCCCTCGGCCTGGCCAACGTGCGCCTGCGCGCCCTCCTCCGCGAGCAGGCCATCCGCGACCCGCTCACCGGGCTGTTCAACCGGCGCTACCTGGAGGAGACCCTCAGCCGCGAGCTGCACCGCG
>JAAXUL010001071.1 GCA_013336035.1 Chloroflexales bacterium | reverse complement strand
CTTAGAAGTCCGCGTCCAGCGCCTGCACATTCACCCGCATGTGCGAGACAGCCTGGGCGCCGTCCACCAGCACCCGCGCGCCGACGCTATGCGCGAGCGCGACGATCTCCTGCACTGGGGTGACTGTGCCCAGGGCGTTGGAGACCTGGGTGATGGCCACCAGCCTGGTGCGGTCGGTGAGGAGCTTGCGGTACTCCTCCAGCAGCAGCTGGCCGTGGTCGTCCACCGGGATCACGCGGATCTTGGCGCCCTTCTCGGCCGCCACTTGCTGCCAGGGAACGATGTTGGCGTGATGCTCGAGCAGTGAGAGCACAATCTCGTCGCCCGCGCCGATGTGCTGCTGCCCAAAGGTCTGCGCGACCAGGTTCACTCCCTCGGTCGCGCCGCGCACAAAGACGATCTCCTCGGGCGAGGCGGCGCCCAGGAAGCGCGCGACTCTGGCCCGCGCGCCCTCATAGGCATCAGTCGCCCGCGCGGCCAGCTCGTGGGCGGCGCGGTGGATGTTCGAGTTCTCGTGGGCGTAGAACCAGGCCAGCCGGTCGATCACCGCCTGGGGCTTCTGGGTGGTGGCGGCGTTGTCGAGCCAGACCAGCGGCCGGCCGTGGACGCGCTCGCTCAGGATCGGGAAGTCGCGCCGGATGGCGTGGACATCGAATGGCGGGTGCGCGCTGTGAGGGACCGCTGGCACCTCTCCGGCCGCGGCGCCGGCCGGGTCAAGAAAGTAGAACTGGGGGTGCGCACCGGGCGCGGCGGCGGGGGGAGCCGGCACGGCGTCTCGGGCGTACCCCAGCTCGATCCCGGCCAGCAGCGTCCGCAGATCGCCCGCGCCGGGCAGGCTGAAGGGTCGCGCCGTCACCCGGTCGTCGAGCGCCGGGCCCGACCGGGCCTGCGCTGCCTGGGGCCGGTACGCGCTGGCCTCGCCGAGGAAGTAGTAGGGCGAGGTTGGGGCAGACACTGGCGTGGCATCCACCAGTGGCAAGGCCGCGGCGTAGGCCGCGGGGACGCCCAGGGCCAGCCCGCCCACGCGCCCCTCATCTGCCGGGGCACGCTCTGCCAGGCTCTCCGGTACGCCCGTAGGCGTAACGTCAGCAGGTGTGAGGTGCGGCGTCGCGAGGCCCGTTAGCAGGATGGGTTCGGGGGCGGCCGGCGGGTTCGCAGGGGGCTGAGGCAGCGCGCCTTCGGCCTCGCCTGGCAACATCTGAAAGAACGCATTGGCCAGACGCGCCAGGGTGGCCTCATCGGGCAGACCGGAGGCCGCTCCCTCGACCACCGGCCGCACCCCGTTACTTGTAGGTGTCGCGGTAGTCATGGTACTTGGTGACCTCCACATTCTCGAGCACGGCCAGGGCGTCCTCGGTCAGCACCGCCAGCGAGCAGTAGAGCGAGATCAGGTAGGAGGCGATGGCGTTGCGCCCGATGCCCATGAAGCGCACCGACAGTCCGGGGCCCTGCTCACCCGCCAGGCCAGGCTGGTAGAGGCCGACCACGCCCTGGCGCTTCTCGCCGACGCGGAGCAGCAGGATGCTGGTCTTGCCGTTGGTGACCGGCACCTTGTCTGAGGGGATGAGCGGCAGGCCGCGCCAGGTGAGGAACTGCGCGCCGAAGAGGCTGACGGTCGGCGGCGGCACGCCGCGGCGGGTGCACTCGCGGCCAAAGGCGGCGATGCCGAGGGGGTGGGTCAGGAAGAAGGCCGGCTCTTTCCAGACCTTCGCGATCAGCTCGTCGAGGTCATCGGGCTGGGGCGCGCCGGTGCGCGGGGTGAGGCGCTGGCTCTTGTCGACGTTCGCCAGCAGGCCATACTCCTTGTTATTGATCAGCTCGCCCTCTTGCTGCTCCTTGATCGTCTCGATGGTCAGGCGCAGCTGCTCCTTGATCTGGTCGTGCGGGCTGCTGTAGAGGTCGGAGATCCGCGTATGCACATCCAGGACGGTGCTGACCGTATTAAGGATGTACTCGCGGGGCTTCTCCTCGTAGTCCACAAAGGTCTGCGGGAGCTCCGCCTCGGAGCGGTCACCGCAGGCGACCTCGACCTTGCCGGGGTTCTTGACCTTGTTGACGCGGTAGACACCGGCCTCGACTGGCAGCCACTGGAGGAGATGGACCAGCCAGCGCGGGGTGATGGTGCCGAGCTGCGGCGCGGTCTTGGTGGTGTTGGCGAGCTGCCTGGCGGCGCTATCGCTCAAGGCAAGCTGAGGGCCCTGGGTGTTGACGGCCACGGCGGATCTCCTAATCTCAGCGAATGATAACGATGTGGCGCAAAAGTAGCAGAACCATATGGAATTGTCAAACAAGTTGCATGGGTTGATATATCATAATCAGCGATCTGCGAGTTAAAATACTTCATTACCCTGGAATAGATGCGCGAATTGGCGCGATTTTCTTATAGATATTCCGCATTATCACGGCGGGCCCGCTGTCGGTGTGTATTTAATCGCAATGCACGGAGCGGCGCTACTATGCGTGTCCCCGCCTTCCCACTGGCCCTCAGGGGTATGCGGAATGATCAACAGCAAAAATCAAGCTACCTTCCAAGCATTCTCCAGCGCTTCACGCGCGGTCGTGCAGCGCCGGCCCACGAGTCGGGGAACCATACTGAGCTGGTTGAAGGGTGCGCTGTGGGCGTAGTGGAAGAGCCCGAAGAGCAGATCGGCGACGACGATGGCGCTCACTACGGCGAGGGCCCGCCCACGGGGGCGCAGCAGCCCCTCGACCGTGCCGCCGAGCAGCGCCCAGCAGACCAGCACCAATCCTGGCCGGCGTGCGGGGAGCTGCGCCAGCGTGGTATACTCGACAGGACCGGCTCGTCGTGCTTCGCCAGCGACACGCCTCATTCCGCGCGAAGGACAGGGACGTGGACCCAGGCGCGATGGTCTTTGACGATGCCCAGCACACCCTCACCCGGCTGCTCGGGAACCTCCCGGGCATGGTCTATCGCTGCCACCCGGACCTCGAGCGGACGCTCACCTTTGTCAGCATGGGCTGTCTCGCGCTGACCGGCTACCAGCCCGCCGAGCTGCACACGAGCGGGACGATGGCCTACCAGCGCCTGGTCCACCCCGAC
>JAAXUL010000311.1 GCA_013336035.1 Chloroflexales bacterium | reverse complement strand
GTGCGGGTAGTGGGCGGCGTAGTCCTCGGGGTCGCGCAGCCAGACGGCGGTGCCAGTGCGCGCGGCGTCCGCGATCGGCAGCGGCGCATCCAGCGAGAGAGCGGTGCCATCGCCCCAGGCCCCGGGCGGGTAGCCCTGGCTGGCGATCAGCTCCAGCACCGGCGCGTGCGGGTGGCAGAGGACCAGGATGCCGGCATAGGCCCCGAGCACCGCCGCGCCCTGGGCGACAATCACCTGGGCCACATCCGTCGACGAAAGGGCGGTGGCCAGCGACGCCGTCACCGCCTGCAGGCGCGCCGTGCGTGCGGCGGCCCGCTCTGTCGCCTGGCGGGACGCATGCTCGGCCGCGTATAGGTTCGCCCGCTGGAGCGCCTGGCCGCACAGGTGCCCGAGGGTGCGCACGAGGGCCACGTCGTCGGAGAACCAGATGCGCGGCATGCGCGAGGCCAGATGCATCACCCCCAGCACCTGACCGTCAGCCAGCAGCGGGACAGCGAGCGTCGCCTGATCGCCGGACTGCGCCTGGGACGCGGCGAGGTGCGGCCAGCGCTCAAGCAGCTCGTCGGCAGCCGTTACGGCGACAACATCGCGGATGCGCACGGCCTCGGCGAGGGGGCTGGGCCGGGTCACACGGATCCGCTGGTGCCGCAGCCGTAGCGCCGCCGGATAGCCGGCGTCCGCCAGCGTCATCAGGGCCTGCCCGCTCTCGAGCAGGGCGTAGACCACCCCCGCATCCATGCCGGTTGCCGCCAGCCCCTCACGCGCAATGACGGTCGCGACATCGGCGGGGGTGCGCGCCTCGGAGAGGGCCGCGGTCACCTGCTGGAGCTGCTTCGTGCGCACGTGGGCCCGCGAGATCTGGTGGATCGTTGCCGCGGTGATCTCCCGCGCCTCGCGCTCGATCTCAGCCAGGCGGGCGCGCTCAAGGGCCTGGGCGCAGATCTGGGCGACGATCGTGACGATCAGCTGATCCGCCGGCGCAAAGCTGCGCGACGCGGCAAAGCCAAGGATGAGGCCCCCGAGCACGCGCTCGCCCACGATCAGGGGGGCGAGGGCCCAGGCCCCAGACTGGGTCGGCGTCGATGCGAGCTGCGGGTACCGCACGAGCAGCTCGTCGGGGGTGCTCACAAATAGCGCGGCCCCCGTGCGCACCACATCGGGCAAGGGCAGCGGGGCGTCGAGGGGCAGGCGGGCCCACCGGTCGAGCACCCCCGGGGCATAGCCGCTCGAGGCGAGAATCTCAATGGCCTGCCCGTCATCCGTGCAGCGCCCGACCGCGCCGCTCGAGGCCTGCACGGCGCGCGCGCACATCGCGATCACCAGCTCGGCGGCGAGGGGAACTGCGGTGGTTGCCGCCAGCTGCGCGAGCAGCGTGTGGAGCAGAGCGAGCGGTGCCAGCGAGGTGTCGTCGCCAGGCGAAGCTGGCGCGACGGGTAGGCCCTGGCCTGCAGTCTTTGGCACGGGAGCGACCCCAGGATGCGGAGCGGATGCCGGCGGGCGAGCGATCAACGGCGGGTCGGATGAGATCATGTGTGCCTATTGCTCCCCGTTGGGTTCGGTCTGTATCGGTCGCGCGAGGAAGCTCATAACAAGTTGCGTGCCACAACCCATAGGCACGGCGGGTGCGCGCACCGCGCGAGGCCACAGCCCGAATCGCCGCTGCGGGGCCCGCGGCCATCCGCAGTGCCGTGGGGGCGCGATGCTTGCTACGCGAGCGATAACGGGGCAATCCGTTGAGCGGAGAGAAAGGAGCGACCACGATGACCGACCGCAACCCGACGCCACGCGACCGGGAGACCCCCAGCGGTGACTCTGGGGCCGCCGCTGGCGCGCCCGACACAGGCCTGAACCTCGACGAAGGACGCGTGCAATTTGCGCCCCGCGAGGCGGATGCAGGCGGGCCGTACGCCGGGCGTGGCCCGCGGGGCCTCTCGCCTGCGGATGACGCCATCGGCGCCCAGGTCTGCGCCCTAATGACCGAGGAGGGCTGGATCGATGCCAGCGACATCGAGGTGCACGTCTATGAAGGCGCGGTGACCCTGGAGGGCACCGTCGAGAGCCACGAGGCGTGCCGGCTGGCGGAAAACATCGCGCGCGCGGTGTCTACCGTGCGCGAGGTCCACAATCAGCTGCGGGTGCGCGAACCTGGAGACGCGGCGACGCCGGGGGCGCAGCGCGCGCTCGGCGCGGAGTGAGCGCCCACACGCGCCGGCTGCATCGGCCATGCGAGGGGGGCGCCGGCTCGTATGCGCCCCTCTCCCATGGACGAAGCCCACGGGAGTAACTCACCAGCAGGGCCGACGTGCCGCAGGCTGCTCGCGCCTACGCCCCGGAGCGGGTGCCGGGGCGCATCAGCAGATGCGCGGGAGCGGGTCGCCCACAAGCATGTCGAGCACGCGCGTGCCGCCGATGTCGGTGCGCAGAAAGACCATAGCGACAGGCTCGGCGCGGACCTCGCCGATCACCGCGGCGTCGCGGCCGAGGGGGTGGGCGCGCATCGCCGCCAGGGCGTCGTCGGCGCCCTCGGGCGCGACCACCGCGAGCAGCTTGCCCTCGTTGGCGATCGTCAGAGGGTCGAGCCCCAGGATCTCGCAGGCGCCGCGCACCGCGGGGCGCACGGGGATGGCGTGCTCGTCGAGGGCGATCGAGACCTCGGAGGCGAGGGCGATCTCGTTGAGGGCTGTGGCCAGCCCGCCCCTGGTAGGGTCCTTGAGGCAGTGCACAGCCTCGCCGGCGCCCACGAGCAGATCGGCGACGAGGGTGTTGAGGGCCGCGCTGTCGCTCTGCACCTCGCTCTCGATCTCGAGGGCCTCGCGGGCGAGCATGATCGCGATGCCGTGGTCGCCGACTGGCCCGTTCAGCAGCACCTTGTCGCCGGGGCGCGCCGCGGCCTGGCCGAGCGGCCAGCTCGCCCGGACCACGCCGACGCCGGCGGTGTTGATGAAGAGGCCGTCGGCCTTGCCGCGCTGCACGACCTTGGTGTCGCCGGTCACGATCGCCACCCCTGCCTCAAAGGCCGCCTCGGCCATCGAGGCGACGATCCGCCGCAGGTCAGCGACGGGGAAGCCCTCCTCGAGGATAAAGCCGGCCGAGAGGTAGCGCGGCCACGCGCCGGCCGTCGCCAGGTCGTTGACCGTACCGTGGACGGCCAGGCTGCCGATGTCGCCGCCGGGGAAGAACAGGGGGCTGACGACATAGGTGTCGGTGGTGAAGGCCAGCCGCGCCTGCGTGCCCTCGACGAGAAAGCTCGCGGCGTCGTCCATGCGGTCGAGCAGCGGGTTGGCGAAGGCGGGCGCGAAGAGGCCCTCGATCAGGTTGTGGGTCGCCTTGCCGCCGCTGCCGTGGCTCAGGGTGATCCGCTCGTCGCGCAGGTAGAACTTGCGGCGCCGGCGCTGGCGCACCCGCTCGATCTTCTCTAGCACCTCGGGGACGTCGGAAAGGCGCGTCGCTGTGCCCATAGCCGCTCCTCTTACAGTTCATTCAGCCGCCCAGCTCGTTGGCGCTTGCGCCAGCGCGAAGCGCTATCGCCGGCAGCTTGTCACGCTCGGCGGCCATCGAGAAGCGCCCATAGTTGAAGTAGGCCGCGCAGGCGCCCTCCGACGAGACCATACAGGTGCCGATCGGGGTCTCGGGCGTGCAGGCAGTGCCGAACACCTTGCACTCCCAGGGCTTGATCACGCCCTTGAGCACCTCGCCGCACTGGCATGCCTTCGGGTCGGCGACGCGCAGGCCCGGCACGGCGAAGCGCAGCTCGGCGTCCCACGGGGCGAACTGGGGGCGCAGCCTGAGGGCGCTGTGGGTGATGAAGCCGAGCCCGCGCCACTCGAAGAAGGGCCGCAGCTCCATCGTGCGCGCCATGACCTCGAGGGCCTTGACATTGCCCTCGTGGCGCACGACACGGCCGTACTGGTTCTCGACCTCGGCGCGGCCCTGGTCGATCTGCTGCACGATCATCCGCACGGCCTGGATGATGTCGAGGGGCTCGAAGCCCGAGATGACCACGGGCTTGCGGTGGTCACGGGCGATGAAGCGGTAGGGGCGCATCCCGATCACCATGCTGACGTGGCCGGGGCCGATGAAGCCGTCCAGGCGCAGGTCCGGCGAGTCGAGGATGGCCCTGATCGCCGGGATGATCGTCACGTGGTTGCAGAAGACCGAGAAGTTCTCGAGCCCCTCGGCCTGGGCGCGCAGCAGGGTCACCGCCGTCGAGGGCGCCGTGGTCTCGAAGCCGATCGCGAAGAAGACGACCTGGCGATCGGGGTGCTGGCGCGCCAGCTTGAGGGCGTCGAGGGGCGAGTAGACAAAGCGCACGTCGGCGCCCTCGGCCTTGGCGTCGAGCAGGCTGCCGGCCGACCCCGGCACGCGCATCATGTCGCCGAAGGTGGTGAAGATCACGCCCTCGCTGCGCGCGATCGCGATGGCGTCGTCGACCCGGCCCATGGGCAGCACGCACACGGGGCAGCCGGGGCCGTGGACGAGGTCGATGCTGCGCGGCAGCACGTCCTCGACGCCGTGCTTGTAGATGGTGTGGGTGTGGCCGCCGCAGACCTCCATCAGCTTGAGCGAGCGCCCGGCGGTGAGCCTGGCGATCTCGGCGGCGATCTTCTGGGCCAGGTCGGGATCGCGGTACTCATCAACATACTTCATGCGGCGCCCCTTTCGCTCTCTTCTACCGGCAGGCGGGCGGCGATCACATCGAGCAGGGCGTGGTACACCGTCGCCTGGGCCTCCTGGATCCGCGGGATGTGGTCGCCGGGGACTACAATGCAGTGGTCGATGGCCGCCATGCCCGCGGCCTTGCCTCCGTCGTAGCCGACCAGGCAGATGGTCAGCAGTCCCCGCCCGCGGGCCTGCGCGAGGGCCGCCAGCACATTGGCCGAGCCGCCGCTGGTCGAGATGCCGACGGCGATGTCGCCCGTCCGCCCGAAGGCGATCACCTGGCGCGCGAACACGTTCTCGAAGCCGACATCGTTGGCGACCGCGGTCACCACGGCGATGTCGTCGGTCAGGGCGATCGCAGGCAGCGGCCGCCGGCCGGACAGCGTCGGGTCGAGCAGGTCGGCCACGAGGTCCTGGGCGTCGGTGGCGCTGCCGCCATTGCCGAAGGCCAGCAGAGTCGCGCCCGCCGCGAAAGCCCTGGCCATCGCCACGCCCGCGGCGACGATCCGCTCGCCTTCGCGCTCGAGGGTGGCCCGGCGCAGGGCGACGACCGTGCGGCACTTCTCCAGAGTCGAGTGGCGCACCTGGGCCAGGACCTCCTCGGCGCTGGATGACCCGCCCGCGAACAGGTATGGGTAGAAGAGCTGGTCGTACGCCGACCCTTCCTCGGTCATGGTCGCTCACCCGCGGCGCCGAGGCGGCCGATCGCCACCCCGCCGTGGACCAGCAGCCACACGCCTGGGGCTACATCGTCTATCAGTGTTATGTCAACCTCATCACTGCCGGTCGCCAGCTCGACCAGGGCCACCCCGCGCTCGAGGTCGACGCCGAGGGCCACCGCCACCTGAGCCTCGTCCGAGCATGTGACGCAGTGCGCGGGGTCGACGCAGAGCGTGACGGGCTGGCCGATGGGGGGCGGCGCGCCCTGGCTCATGCGCTCAAGCTGCACCATAACCTTCATCCTTTCAGTAGACCCTCGTGCTCGAAGAGCACGTGGACCAGCTCCCACAGCACGTGGTAGAGCGTCTCGTGGGTCTCCTGCACGGCCGCCGGGTCGTGCGAGGGGACGACGAAGCAGTGGTCGAGGCCGGCCGCGGCGATCTGGCCGCCGTCGCCGCCGGTGAGGGCCAGGGTGAGCAGGCCGCGCCGGCGGGCCGTGTCGAGGGCGGCCAGCACATTGGCACAGCCGCCGTCGGGCGAGAGGCCCACGGCTATATCCTGCGGGCGGGCCAGGGCCGCGATCTGGCGGGCGAACTCGGCGGGGCCTGAGGCGGCGCTCAGGGCGGCGCTGTTGTTGGTCAGGGCCAGGGCCGGGAGGGCGCGCTTGCCGACGATCACGGGGTGCACGAACTCGACCGCGATATGCTGGGCGTCGGTGGCGCAGGCGCCGTTGCCGAAGGCCAGCAGCCGCCCGCCCTGGTGGAAGCGCCGGGCCATCGCCCAGCAGGCCTCGGCGATATGGCCGGCCTCGGCCGCGAAGAAGCGCTCGGCCAGGGCGTTGCTCTGCGCGAAGCGCGCGGCGACGATCCGGGCGAGGGCCTGCCCTTGAGCCTCTTCTGGCGTCGGTTGCGCTGCCATTCTGTCACCTCGTTGCCCTATCACTCGATCTGGCTCCCGTGGAGCATCTGCAGCTCTTCGGTGTAGACCGCGCCCATCTCGCGCAGGAGGTCGAGGGTGAGCTGGGCCTCGCGCTCGTCGATCTTGCTCATGGCGAAGCCGACGTGGATCAGCACCCAGTCGCCGGGCGCGATCCCCTCGGAGCGCACGAGGGCGACGTTGACGTTGCGCTTGACCCCCGACACGTCAACTCTGGCGATCTGATTGGGCTCGTCCACCATCTCGACGATCTGTCCGGGGATGCCCAGGCACATAGAGCACTCCTCGCTAGATGCTTCTAAAGGTCGCGGCCAGTGTCAAGGGTCGCCGCGGCGATGGCCGCCTGCCCCAGGCTCAGCCCACCATCATTGGGCGGCACACGGCGGTTGAGATAGACCCGAAAGCGCAGCTCCTCGAGCCGCGCCACCAGGGCCGTGAGCAGCGTGCGGTTCTGAAAGACGCCGCCGCTCAGGGCCACCTGGTCGAGGCACGTGATTAGGCGCGCCTGGAGGCATGCCTCGGCCAGCAGCTCGACGATGGTGCGGTGGAAGCGGCCGGCGATCAGGGGCGGCGGCACAGCGCGCCGTATATCGTCGACGATCGCCCGGATCAGGGGCGCCACATCGAGGGCCATGGGCGCGCCCGCGGTGATCGTAAAGGGGTAGGCGCCATCGCCAGGGGCTGCGATCTGCTCCAGCTCGATCGCCGCCTGGCCCTCGTAGCTCACCTCGTCGCGCAGGCGCAGTAGGGCGGCGACGGCGTCGAAGAGCCGGCCCAGGCTCGAGGTCGGCGGGCTGTTGAGCTGCCTGGCGATCATCTGGGCCAGGGGTCGCCAGCGGGCGGCCAGCGGGCGGCCCGACGATCCGTGCTCCCGCACGAAGGGGATATCCAGGTCGAGGAAGCCCTCGCCGTAAGCCTGAGCGAGCAGGGCGGCGGCCACGCGCCAGGGCTGGCGCACCGCCCGCTCGCCGCCGGGAAGCGGCACGTAGGCCAGGTGGGCCAGGCGCTCGTAGCCACGCAGGTCGGCGCGCAGCACCTCGCAGCCCCAGACCGCGCCGTCGGCGCCGTAGCCGCTCCCGTCGGCCGCCACGCCGATCACAGGCCCGGCCAGCCCATGCTCGGCCAGCACCGAGGCGATATGGGCGTGATGATGCTGCACGCCGATCGCGTGCGGCAGCTCGAGCGCCAGGGCCTCCTGGGTCGCTATGTAGTCAGGGTGCAGGTCGTAGGCGACGGCCATGGGCTCGATATTGAACAGACGTCGGTAGTGGGCGACGCCCTCGCGGAATGAGACCAGGGTCTCGAGGTTCTCGAGGTCGCCAATGTGGTGGCTGACGAAGGCCTGGCGACCCTTCAGCAGACAGAAGGTATTCTTCAGGTGGCCGCCGCAGGCCAGCAGTGGGGCTGGACTGGCGAGGGCCAGGGCGATGGGCTCGGGCGCGTAGCCCCGTGCGCGGCGGAATATCTGCTCGCCGCCGGCGACGACACGGCTCACCGAGTCGTCGCAGCGTATGTGGATGGCGCGGTCGTGGCTCAGCAGCGCGTCGGCGATGCCCGTGAGCCGCGCGCGCGCGTCGTCATCGCGGTAGGCGATCGGCTCATCGCTGCGGTTGCCGCTCGTCATCACAAGGGCGGCCGGGCGGTCGGGGCCGACGGCCGCGGCGAAGTCGCGCAGCAGCAGCTCGTGGAGGGGCGTGTAGGGCAACATGATCCCGAGGGTGTGGTAGGTCGAGACAGCGTCGGGCACGTCTGGGCCGGCGCCCGGCGGCAGCCGGCGCAGCAGGACGATCGGCCGTCGGCGCGACTGTAGCAGGGCGGCCTCGTCGGCGCTCACGGCGCAGAGCTCCTGGGCCGTGGCCAGGTCGGGCGCCATAAGCGCGAGCGGCCTGGCGTCGCGCCCTTTGCGGGCGCGCAGGCGCGCCACGGCCGCCCCGTCGAGGGCGTCGCAGGCCAGATGGTAGCCGCCCAGGCCCTTGACGGCGAGGATCTGCCCCGCGGCGAGCAGCCCGGCGGCGGCCACGAGGGCCTCGTCGCCGGCCGCGAGGGGCGGGGCGGCTCCACGGGCCAGGGGCGCGAGCTCCAG
>JAAXUL010001070.1 GCA_013336035.1 Chloroflexales bacterium | reverse complement strand
TCGCCGTCGACCAGGGCCCCGTGGGCGACCAGGTAGAGAATATCGAAGCCCTCGATGCCGTCGAGGCCGTCGCGCAGCGCGGCGACAATCGCCTCGAGCGTAGCCTTGCCCCCGCCGGCCAGGGCGGCCACCGGGATATCGCCGAGGGCCGCCTGGGCCCGGGCCAGCTCGGCCGCGGCGTCGATCGGGGCCAGGTTAAAGGTCGCGAGGCCGGCGGGCGCGGCGACGGCCACCAGGGCCCGCAGGTCGCCACGGGCGCGCAGGCGCACCGGGCGCCAGTCGCGGCTGGCCAGGTAGCGCGAGAAGCGCACATGTTGGCCGAGGACCAGCGGGCTACCCTTCGGGTCCTGCAGCGTCTCCCAGCGCAGGGCGTGCAGCTCGGGGGCCGAGGGGCCGACCGCGAGCCGGATCCGCAGGTCGGCGCCCTGGCTGGCGGCGCTAGCCAGGGTCTCGGCCACGGCCTGGCGGAACTCGGCCGTGGCGTAGAGCCCGTCGCTGAGCAGCTTGCCGTAGGCCGCGGGGTCGTTCTCGGCCTCGCGCAGCGCCGCCAGGTCGAAGCGGGCCACGCCGGGCGCGCCGGGTCGCACCTCGGCGTCGCTCTCGGGGCCGGTGAAGCGCAGCTCGGCCGTGTAGCCCTCGGCCTCGCGACGGTGGAGCGCGATCTCAAGGTCGGCGGCAGAGTCAGCCATTGTGCGCCCCGCTCGCCCCGACCTCCACGCCGGCGAGGCGCTCGATCGCCTTGATCAAGGCGTGGTTGCCCTCGTGGCCGAGGCCCGCCTGCTGAAGGGCGCGGTAGAGCTGGTAGATCTGGCCTGTGGCGAGCATCGGCGCGCCTACCTGGTCGGCGGCCTGCAGCACCAGGCGCAGGTCTTTCTGCTGAAGATCGATGGTGAAGCCGGGGCGCCAGTCGCGCGCGACACACTGGGGGCCGCGGTTCGACAGCATCCAGCTGCCGGCGGCGCCGCCGCTCACGGCCGCCAGGGTCTTCGCGAGGTCGACGCCCGAGGCCTGGGCGAAGACCAGGGCCTCGCTGACGGCGAGCATGGTGCCCACCACGAGGATCTGGTTCACGAGCTTGACCGTCTGGCCGTCGCCGATGGCGCCGACGTGGGTGATCGTCTTGCCCATCGCCGTGAAGAAGGGCATGGCCCGCTCGACCAGCGCCGCGTCGCCGCCGACCATAATGCTGAGCGTACCCTTCGCGGCGCCCTCGCTGCCGCCGCTCACCGGGGCGTCGAGAAAGCGGACGCCCCGGGCGGCGAGGGCTACCCCGAGCTCGCGGGCGCCCTGGGGGCTGATTGTGCTCATATCGACCACCAGGGCGCCGGGCTGCGCGCCTTTGATCACGCCATGCTCGCCGAGGATGACGGCCTGGACGTCGGGGGTGTCGCTGACGCAGGTGAAGATCACGCCGCAGCCGGCGGCCAGGTCGGCGGGGCTGCTGGCGAGAGTCGCCCCCGCGGCGACTAGATCGGCGGCCCGCGAGGCGGTGCGGTTCCAGACAACCAGGTCGAACCCGGCCTTGAGCAGATTGGCGGCCATGCCGCGGCCCATAATGCCCAGGCCGATAAAGCCGACGCGCTCACTCATCAGGGAGTCTCCGTAGCTAACTATGTGCGGCTGCCGGGCATTGTACCCATAAGAGCGCTCCCAGGCAATGGCGGCTTGAGCTATAATGCCAGCCGCACCCTTGACAAGCGGGCGATCTGTGCTAGTATTGGAACCAGTTCCAGCGACAAATAGTCGGGGCCAGAGATGAGCTGAGTGTCGGGAGGTGCCAATGGGGGCTACCATCCGCGATGTTGCGCGTGCCGCCAGCGTGGGGCTGGGCACCGTCTCGCGCGTGCTCAACAATAGCCCGCTGGTGAGCCAGGCCACCCGTCAGCGCGTCCTCGATGTGATCGCCGAGCTCAACTATACCCCGAGCCGAATCGCCCGCAACTTCGCCCTCGGCAAGACGCTCACCGTCGCCACCATCGCCCCATTCTTCACCCGCCCATCGGTGATCGAGCGTCTGCGCGGGATCGAGGCGACCCTGGCCGGGCACGGCTATAATCTCGTCGTTTTCAATATCGAGACGCCCGAGCGCCGCGAGAGCTGCCTGCACGACGTGCCACGGGCCGACCGCTGCGACGGTGTGCTGATCATCTCGCTCGCGCCCCGCGGCGACGAGGTCGAGGCCCTGCTGGTCACCGGGCTACCGGTGGTGCTTATCGATGCCAGCGTCAGCGAGCTCCCCGGCATCAGCATCGACGATGTTGCGGCTGGCGAGCTGGCAACCCGCTATCTGCTCGATCTAGGCCACCGCCGGATCGGCTTTATCGGCGACTCGCACGAGTACACGGCAACCTTCAACTTCACGAGCAGCTGGGATCGCCACCAGGGATTCCGGCATATGCTACGGACCACGGCCATCCACCCGCGCCCAGAGTACGAGCGCTTCGGCGTCTATGGCCGCTTCGAGGCGCGCGTGCTGGCACGCGAAATGCTACAGCTCCCAGAACCTCCAACGGCGATTTTCGCGGCAAGCGACACCCAGGCCCTTGGCGTCCTCGAGGCGACCCGCGATCTGGGCATCGAAGTGCCGGCTATGCTCTCGATCATCGGCTTTGACGATATCGACGCCGCCGAGTACCTTGGCCTGACCACGGTGCGCCAGCCCCTCTTTGAGAGCGGGGCACGCGGGGCCGAGCTCGTCTTGAGCCTGATCGCAGGCGCTACGCCCGAGCCAGCCACCGAGCGCCTGCCAGTCGAGATTGTCGTCCGCCGCAGCACGGCGCCGCCGGCGAAAGCGCAGAGCTGAAACACAGCTCAGCAGCCGTTGAGCAGTGTGCGTTACGCCCGCTCCTGCTGAAAGGGGGTGATCCCGATCACGCTGGCGCTGATCGCGCAGGCAATGATGGCAATGGACGCCTACATTAACCGATGAAGGAAGGACTCATGCGCAAATTCTCACTCGTCACGCTCGTCGTGCTAATCGCCGGCCTGCTGGCCGCGTGTGGCGGCGCCCCCGCCACGACACCCACCACCCCGGCCGCGCCGCCGACCGAGGCTGTGGCCGCGCCCACCGAGG
>JAAXUL010001069.1 GCA_013336035.1 Chloroflexales bacterium | reverse complement strand
CGCACCCTCGGCCAGGCCGCCCTCGCTAGCGCTCACCCCGGGCACGCCCAGGGCGGCGGCCAGGGCCAGGCCGACGGCGCCAACCGCGCCCGCCTTGACCGGTAGGCGGTGGTCGGCCACGATGCCCACGCTCGAGAGCACCGGCTCGACGGCGTAGAGGCGGCTGACCTCCTCGGTGGCCTGGAGCACGCGCCGGCCGCTGATCCAGTCGCGGGCGTAGCGCACGCGGCCCGGGCCCTCGGCCAGGAAGTCGGCGTCGAGCGCGACGATCACGCGGGCCTCGTCAAAGCGATAGCGCGTCTCGACCACCTCGCCGAAGGCCAGGCGCGCGCCCTCGTAGGTGTTCGAGCGGCCCACCGGGTCGTACTGGACCCAGCCAGCGCTCGGCAGGCCGCCGAGCAGCTCGGCGAGCTGGGCGGCCAGCGTGGGCGAGGTGATGGTCGGGGTGAGGATGCGCAGGCCCTGGCCCTGAAGCGCCCGCTGCAGCTGCATCACCTGGCCGAAGGCCACCAGGAATTGCTCCCAGGTGCTGAGCACCCCGCGGCTGGCCACCGACTCGGGGCGGTCGGGGTCGTAGAGCGCGAGGATCTCGGCCTGGGCGTAGGGGTCGGTGGCGCCCAGGCTCGCGGGGTGGCTGGGGTTGCCCTCGACCTTGATTGGCCGTCCGTCGTAGCTCTTCACGGCGACGCCCAGGCCGAAGCCGTCGAGGCTGAGGGCGGTGGCGTAGTACTGCGGGATGCCGGGCTGCTGGTCGTAGGGCGCGCGCGCGTAGGGGGCGACCTTCTCCTGGGGGGTCCTCCAGGCCGCCGTGCAGCCGGAGAGGCCGGCGAGGGCCAGCGAGGCGCCCATCAGCTTCAGGAAGGTGCGCCGCGTGACCGGGTCGGCCGCCTCGGCGGCGCCGGCGGGGAACTCGCGGCTGAGCAGCTCGTGGAAGGCCGGCGTGTCGGCCAGCTCATCCAGCGAGCGCCAGAACTGCTTGCCCCGGGCGGACTGCAAGCGGGCGCGGACGGCGTCGAGCTCGCGCTCGGTCGAGTGGAGGGTGATGTCACTCATCGGCAGCACCCAGACTAGGCAGGCTGGCGGATGACCCCCGGCGCGTACTTTGTGAAAACTGGCACTAAATTAGAGGCTCATTATAGCAGAAGGCCCGAGACCCCAGGCATGCAGAACACATACCTTTTAGGCCTTAAAGGCCTGTGCGGGAGGAATGAGATCGTCTGGGAAATGAGGGATGGGTGTGGGTGTGGGTGGAGGCGTGGGCGAAGTCTGATGCAGCGGGGGCGGGTTCCGCCCTCCCGACGGGAACCTTCCCTAACATCAAGAGCATAGTAGCATACTCGCGGATTTTTCCGCAAGTATCTGCGAGGCGCAGAGCTACGTCATTGTCGCGGCTAAAGGCCCTCGCCCCCGTCTGTAGCCACGGCCACAAGAGAGGGGACGGGGGTGAGGGCCTGGCGCGGCAACGGACGCTGACGTCGCCCTACGCGCCGCGCCGGTAGCTCTCGTCGAGCAGCTCGACAATATAGCGCACCTGCACGTCCTCGCCGCGCCGGCGTAGCTCGCCGGCCAGCTGCAGGGCGCAGCCCGGGTTGCCGGTGGCGATCACCCGCGCGCCCGTGGCGAGCGCGTTGCTGACCTTGCGGGCGCCGAGCTGGGCGGCCATCTCGGGCTGGGTCACGTTGTAGACACCGGCGCTGCCGCAGCAGAGCGCGCTCTCGTGCATCTCGCGCAGCTCGAGGCCCGGGATGGCGTTGAGCAGCGTACGCGGCTGCGCCGTGATACGCTGGGCATGCGCCAGGTGGCAGGGCTCCTGGTAGGTCACTGTCACATCGAGGCGCCCCAGGGCGGCCCGGTTCAGCTCGATCCCGGCCAGAAACTCATACACATCCTTGACCTGCTTGCTGAAGGCCACGCCCCGCTCGTGCCATTCCCGGTTCGGGTCTTCGTGCAGCAGGTGGCCGTACTCCTTGAGCGTGCTGCCGCAGCCGGCGGCGTTGACGATGATCGCGTCAACGCCCAGGCCCTCGAAGGCCGCGATATTGCGCCGGGCCAGCTCGCGCCCGCCGTCGAGGTCGCCGCCATGGGTGTGCAGGGCGCCACAGCAGCCCTGGTCGGGCGGCAGGATCACCTCGCAGCCATTCTTCTGGAGCACTCTGATCGTGGCCTGGTGGACGTTAGCGAAGGCCGTGCCCATGATGCAGCCGGTGAGCAGGGCCACGCTGTAGCGCCGCTCGCCCTCGGCCGGGTAGATCTGGCCCCGGGGCACGACGAAGCGCTCGCTGATCGGCGGCAGCATCGCCTCGGTGTCGGCCAGGCCCATCAGCCCGAGCAGGCCGCTCGCGCGGGCGACCCACTGGGCGCCGCTCTTCTGGTACAGCCGCATCGAGCCCGAGAAGGCCCGGAAGACAGCCATCTGCTTGAACAGGGCGCCGAAGACGGCCCCGCGCAGCGCCGTCTGCCAGATAGGCCGCGGCGGCAGCTCTCTGCCCGGCGCCGCGCCCTCGGCCGCGGCGGGCGCCGTGATCGCCCCTGCCCCCCTGGCCTGCTCGATCTGGGCCCGGCTGGCCTCGAGGATCGCCCCGTACTGCACGCCCGAGGGGCAGACCGCCTCGCAGGCCCGACAGTTGAGGCACTGGCTCATCTGCTCCTGGAAGACCTCGCTCTCGAGGCCGATGCGCCCCTCGTCCACGGCCTTGATCAGGTAGATGCGCCCGCGCGGCGACGACATCTCGAGCCCGGTCTCGCGGTAGGTCGGGCACGACGAGAGGCAGAGCCCGCAGTGGACGCAGGTGTTGATGATGTCGGAGCTGGGCTTATCTTTAGGGCTGAAGCCCACAAGCGGGATGGCGGCCCGCTGGGCTGTTGGCTCAGTCTCAGTCGTCACTCGGGTACTCCTTCGGCGCATTTCACACCACAAACCGCCCCGGGTTGAGCAGGTTGTCCGGGTCGAACTCGGCTTTGATCCGGCGCATGAGCTCGAGGTTGGCGGGCGCCCGGCCCCAGACGGGCAGCTCGGCGAGCAGGGCGGGCGCCCCCGCGATCA
>JAAXUL010001068.1 GCA_013336035.1 Chloroflexales bacterium | reverse complement strand
ATCGGTGGCTCGTCAGGGGGCGGGCTGACCGGCACGAGGCCGAACAGCGACTCGCCCTCGGCGTCGAGGTCGATGATCACTTCGTCGCACTCGACGCAGTGCAGGACGACGTTCTGCGGCGGCAGCCCGTGGCCGGCGCAGTCGATCCGGTGGCCGATGTGGCGCACCAGGTTCTCAAAGCTCAGCGTGCTCACTCTGGTTTCCTCTGCCGCCCGCGCCGCTTGAGCGCGGACAGCGACCGGCCATTCTTCGGGTTGGCAAACTCCGGCTGCACCGGCCGGGTCACACCGTCATAGCCGAACTGCGCCACCGCAAACTGAAAGTTGCGGCAGGTGGTGTAGCTCCGGGGAAAGTCGTTCCAGCCCTCCTCAATCCACGGGATCTCCAGGCGGCGGGCGTTGGTGACGTGGACCCGAACGCCGTTGAAGGTGACCGCCTCGACCGCCTCCCCCGGCGCCGGCACGAGCGGGACGTGCAGGTTGTCGGCCCAGTGCGTGTCCGCGACGCCGCACAGGTAGGCGTAGCGCCACGGCTCCTTGGGCTGGTTCAGGACATGCACGGACGGGATCTTCACCGTGGACCAGATCCCCTTGTGGAACCACCCGGTGAGGCACTGGGCGCAGTGGTGCCGGGCGTCGAACCCGGTCACATACTTGATCCAGAAATACGGGAAGCCGGGCAGGCTCTGACGCGGCGCGCCCGGCTCGCCCAGCGTGAGCACCATCGCGCCCTCAGGGGGCGGCTCCGGGCCGAACATGCTGAGCTGCAGCTCAGGCCCGTCCTCGGCCGCCGCGGCCCCGCCGGGGTGGCCCTTCTTGGCCTCCTCGGTGCGGTACGGGATGGCGCTGAACCCCTCCGCCGACCAGCCCACATCCACGCCGGCCGCGGCGAGCTGCGCGGCCAGGGCGCGGGCCGGCGCCTCGTCCTCCCAATCCTCGACGAGCCGGGAGTAGGGCAGCTTGGCGGTGCGCTCCCCACCGTGCCCGTCGCCAGAGACGAAGGTGTCTACGACGAACCGGGTAACGCCGGTCTCCAGCAGCGTCGCGGCGAAGCCGGTGCGGTGGGGCAGGCACGGGCTGATGCTGATCTGCGTCCGCACGCCGCTCTCCACGGCGGCCTCGGCCACCTGCAGGCGCGTGCTGAACAGCGGGCCACCGCGGAGCTGTTGCTCCTCGATGTCGCTCTCGATCGTGAGCGAGAGCCAGGCGTAGGGGATACGGGCCAGCAGATCGAAGTCGCGGACCACCAGCGGGCTGCGGGTCTGGATGACCAGCAGGTCCAGGTCGGGGAAGCGGGCAAAGACCTCCAGGAGGCGCCGCGTGAGCTGGTGCTGCTTCTCGATGGGCATGTACGGGTCGGTCGTGGGGGACATGAAGATGCGGAGCTGTTGCCGCTGGCTCACGGTGCAGCGGGCCAGGTAGTCGGCCAGCAGCTCCGGGGCGTTGGCCTTGAACTCCACCGCCTTGCCCCAGTCGAACGGCTTGAGCGCCGCGGAGCGGAAGTGCCAGTTCTGCTGCTTCGCTGCGTAGCAGAACAGGCCGCAGGAGGTCTGCCCGAACTGGCACCCAGTGAAGGGGCTGAGCGAGTGGGTGAACGGATACCGTCCCTGCACCAAGGGGCCGTTTGATGAGGATGACAGGATGGATTTGGCCTGGCGTTCAAAGACTTCCATGGGTAGCGACACTCCTACGGGGCAAGGCCTAGGTCGGTCCAGGCCTTCGCCAGTGCGAGGCGGAAGCGGGGGAAGCGGGACTCCACAGCCCCCCACAGGTCGGCGAAGTGCCGCACCGTGCCGGTCGCGCTGACCGACGTGTGCCCGGTCTTCGGCGAGAGGATACGGCGCAGGGTGAACGCGGCACCCTCCTCGGGCCGGTTGGGCGACGGCTCGTCGTCGTCGCTACAGGTGTAGCAGGCGGAGCGTACCAGCTCGACCTGCCAGCGGCGGGCGCGCACGACCACCAGTGGCCACCAGGCGCGTTTGTAGGCCTGCCCGCGCTCCTGGTCGCGGGCGGTGAGCTGTTCGGCGACGCGGTAGGCGTCCACTGGGTTCTCGAAGAACTCGCGGGTGGCGAGCTTCAAGCCCGAGAAGAGGTGCTCCCAGGCGGCGACCCGCCAGTCGCTATCGCAGCGCACAATGAGGTAGCCGCCGAGTTGGACGAACGGCTGGATCGTCCACTGGAAGTAGCCGGCCGAGAGGTCGGCCGGGGTCACCAGGTAGACATCGGTGGTCGGGCGGGGCGCGTCGCAGACCGGGCACACGTCAGGGACGATCGGCGCCGGCCAGGGCCGCGGGCCTTCGGCGAAGGCCTCGGCGCAGCCAGGTGAGCAGAACCAGAGGCGCATGGGAACCTCCCAGGTGGTAGAATCAATGCGGGCGGGGCGGCCTACCCTTGGCCGTCCCGCCCGTTCGTGCAGTGGGTTGTGTTCGCTCCTGGAGTTGAACCAGGCTACAGCCAGAGCCCTCGCCCCCGCGCCCGGTGGCCACCGGGACGCTGGTGGGATTGGACCAGCAAGCTGCCGACTGAGCCGGCCGGCCAGCGAGGTCGCCCGCCACACGCGAGGGCGGTGGGTCGCACCGCTCTCGCCTGGGGCGAGCGGCAGGGCCGAGGAGGCCGGCCCTGCCTGGGTCTCAACGAAGAACCGCTGTGGACTAGGCCGCCTGGGCAGCGGGCTCGCTGATCAGCAGCTTGCCCGCGCCGAGCGTGACGACGAGCCCACGGCTCTCAAGGAACGCGCCGACGTTGGCCAGGTCCTGGGCGCGCTCCGCGGCGTTCTTGCCGCCGCACGCCGTCAGGCTGTGCGAGCCGTCGCCGTTGGTCGCCACATCGAACGCCACCACCTTGCGGCTCGGCTTCACGCCGGCCGAGGTCAGGGGCAGGGAGGCCAGCGCCTCCGCGAGGGCCCGGCCGGGCAGCGTGATCAGGAGGCTCTGGGCGGCAGCGACGGCGGCCAGCTTCTCGGCGCGCCAGGCGCGGGTGGCGGGGAAGGTCTGCTTGACCTCGCCGTCCAGCTTGATCTCGAACCGGGGCTTGCTGCCCGTAACCATCAGGGCCTCGACGTTGGACTGGCTGAAG
>JAAXUL010001067.1 GCA_013336035.1 Chloroflexales bacterium | reverse complement strand
GGCCCGTGGCGAGCTGCACTGTGTGGGGGCGACGACGCTGGACGAGTACCGCAAGCATATCGAGAAGGACGCCGCCCTGGAGCGGCGCTTCCAGCCCGTGGTCGTCGACCAGCCCTCGGTCGAGGACACCATCTCCATCCTGCGCGGCCTCAAGGAGCGCTACGAGACCCATCACGGCGTCCGCATCACCGATGGCGCTATCGTCGCCGCGGCTGTGCTCTCGGACCGCTACATCACCGATCGCTTCCTGCCCGACAAGGCGATCGACCTCATTGACGAGTCGGCGGCCCGGCTACGCATGGAGATCACATCCGACCCGCAAGAGCTCGACGACCTCAAGCGGCGCATGATGCAGCTCGAGATCGAGCGCGAGGCGCTGAAGAAAGAGAAAGACAAGGCCAGCAAGGAGCGCCTGGAGAAGCTGGAGCAGGAGCTGGCGAACCTGCGCGAGCAGCGCAGCGCCCTCGACGCCCAGCTACAGCGTGAGCGCGAGGCACTGAGCCAGATTCAGCAGCTCAAGGAGCAGATCGAGGAGACGCGGGCTGAGATCGAGCGGGCCCAGCGTGAGTACGACTACAACAAGGCCGCCGAGCTGCAGTACGGCACCCTGACCGGCCTCGAGCGGCAGCTCCAGGAGGCCGAGGCCCAGCTCAAGGCCAGCGGCACCAGCCTGCTCAAGCAAGAGGTGGACGAGCAGGATGTTGCCGAGGTGGTCTCGAAATGGACGGGCGTGCCGGTGACGAAGCTGCTGGAGGGCGAGGTCGAGAAGCTGATTAAGATGGAGCAGCGCCTGCACCAGCGGGTGATCGGCCAGGAGGAGGCGGTGACGGCCGTGGCCAACGCGGTGCGCCGCTCGCGGGCCGGGCTGCAGGACCCGAACCGGCCCCTTGGCTCCTTCCTCTTCCTCGGCCCCACCGGCGTGGGCAAGACCGAGCTGGCCCGCGCCCTGGCCGAGTTCCTCTTCGACGACGAGCACGCCATGGTCCGCATCGACATGTCGGAGTACATGGAGAAGCACAGCGTGGCGCGGCTGATCGGGGCTCCGCCCGGCTACATCGGCTACGACGAGGGCGGCCAGCTCACCGAGGCGGTGCGGCGCAAGCCCTACAGCGTGGTGCTCTTCGACGAGGTGGAGAAGGCCCACCCCGATGTGTTCAACGTGCTGCTGCAGGTGCTGGACGACGGCCGCCTCACCGACGGCCAGGGTCGCGTGGTGAGCTTCAAGAACACGGTTGTCATCATGACCAGCAACATCGCCAGCCCGGTGATCCAGGAGCTGACCCAGCAGGGCGCCGGCCAGGAGGAGATCCGCGAGGCGGTGCTGGAGGAGCTGCGCGCCCAATTGCGGCCCGAATTCCTCAACCGCATCGACGAGATCATCGTCTTCAAGCCCCTGAGCCGCGAGCAGATCGGCGCGATCGTCGAGATCCAGCTCAGCAGGCTGCGCAAGCTGCTGGCGGAGCGCAAGCTGACCCTCGAGCTCACACCGGCGGCGCGCGAGCGGCTGACCGAGGAGGGCTACGACCCTGTTTACGGCGCGCGCCCCCTCAAGCGGGTGATCCAGCAGCGGCTCCAGAATGAGCTGGCGCTGCGGCTGCTCCAGGGCGAGTTCCAGGAGGGCGACACCATCCTCGTGGACGTGGGGCCCGACGGGAACTTCACCTTCCGCAGGGCCGAGGTCGCAAACGCTGTGGCTGCGTAGCACGATAGCGCCCCGCGCCATCACGAAGCGTTAGTGCTGCTTGCCGCAAGCCACCGCTGACGGACGACGGGTATTAGCCGTATGGAACCCAAAGACTACTACGCCATTCTCGGCGTGGCGCCCAGCGCCGACGCCGACGCCATCAAGCAGGCGTACCGCAAGCTCGCGCGCCAGTATCACCCTGATGTGAACCCTGGCGACAAGACGGCCGAGGAGCGCTTCAAGGAGATCAACGAGGCCTACCAGGCCCTGAGCGACCCCGAGCGTCGCAGCAGGTACGACGAGCTACGCGAGCACTACCAGCGCTGGCAGCAGCGCGGCGGCCGCGGCGAATTCGACTGGGGCCGCGGGCAAGCCGCGCCGGGCCCTCAGACTTACACGGACAGCGGCTCGCCCGAGGACTTCGCCGACATGTTCGGCGCCGACAGCCCCTTCTCCGACTTCTTCAGCTCGATGTTCGGCCAGGCCGCGGGAGGGCAGGACCAGCGCGCTCGCGAGGCGCGGCCCCGCCGTGGGCACGACCTCGAGACGCCCGTCGAGATCACCCTCGAAGAGGCGTTCCGCGGCACCTCGCGGGGCATCCAGATCGGCGAGCGGCGCATCGAGGCGAAGATCCCACCGGGCGTGCGCACCGGCTCGCGGGTGCGGCTGGCTGGCCATGGCGCCCCCGGCGCAGCAGGGGGGCCTCCTGGCGACCTCTACCTGGTCGTTCAGGTGGCGCCGCACCCGCAGTTCGAGCGCGAGGGCGACGACCTCTATCTGACCCTGCCCTTGGACATCTACACGGCGGCCGCCGGCGGCTCCGCCCAGGTGCCAACCCTCGACGGCCCAGTCACCCTCAAGATCCCGCCCCGCACCCAGGCGGATCGCAGCTTTCGGCTGCGGGGCAAAGGCATGCCTAAGCCGGAGAAGCCGAGCGGGTCGCGAGACGAGGCGAAGCCTCAGCGCGGCGATCTCTACGCCAGGGTCAAGCTGGTGCTGCCTGAGCCCCTGAGCGATGAGGAGCTCGAGACCCTGCGGCAGCTCGCCCGAGCTCGTCGCACCAGCAACGTGCACGCCTGAAGCGAGGAAGGCCCATGGAACGCATAGAAGAGCGCAGACAGGCTCGCTACGCCGCAATGACCCTGATGGCCTTCTGGGCGGCCAGGCGGGCGGCGCCCCCGTCGATTTGTAGATAGGGAGGCCCCCATGCTTGTGCGACCCACGAGCGCCGAGGAGCTCGCCGCATCCACCGGCCTGACGCCGGCCATGACCCGCCGCCTCATCGACCTGGGACTCCTTGTCCCGCGGGCCTACTACACCCAGACCGAGCTGCAAGAGCTGCGCTGCGCGCGCCGCCTGATCGACCT
>JAAXUL010000310.1 GCA_013336035.1 Chloroflexales bacterium | reverse complement strand
CACCGTCTGGCAGGCGCCGAGCGGGATGCACGATACCGCCCTGCTGATCGGGCCGGATGGCGCGGAGGTTGGGCGCCAGGCCAAGGTCAACATCACCGACGGCGAGCGTGCAGCCGGGTTCCAAGCTGGGCCGCCGACGCACCAGGTGTTCACGACCCCGTACGGACGGGTGGGGCTTGGGGTCTGCTGGGATCGGCATATCACGACGGTTACCCGCCGCCTCGCGCAGCAGGGGGCGCAGATCGTGCTGATGCCCGATGACTCCGACTTCGGTACGCCGTGGTTCCCGCCCTACCACGCCGCCGACAGTGTCTTTCGGGCCGTGGAGAACCGGGTGGCGTTCGCACTCGGCTCGGTGTCCGGCGTCGCCCAGGTGATCGACCCCTACGGCCGCATGAGCGCTCAGAGCAGCATCGATGCGCGCCAGGTGATTACTGGGACGACCTTTGTGACCGAGGAGCACACGCTGTACACGCGCTGGGGCGACTGGTTCGGCTGGCTGATCGTGGGCGCGACAGTCATCCTCGTGCTCTGGCGGGTGCGAGCCAGGAGGGTGTAGGTTCAGCTACGCTGGAGATCAACAGGGCAGAGCGCTTCCGTGAAGTACCAGCTGGGTGGCGTACGCTACGCTAAGGCCACACAACTGTCCGGCCAGCGGGGATGCCTCCGTCGCCCGAGCGGCGCTGCACGCTGACCCCCGTCGCCAGCCGGGCCATGGGAAGCCCTGTGCCGCCGTCGTCAGCGCTAGTCAGGTATGCTCTCTGAGGTAGCCAGGGAGACTCCCATGAGATGCGATGGCCCGTACCAAGCCGGCTGTCGTGCTCCGCGAACTGGAGCGCCTCGCCGTTGACCCCGAGGCCCTGGTGAGCTCCGTCTGATCTCGCCGGTTCGGTGTTTACCGCGCAGCTCGCTCTACCGGGCGCTCCGCCCCTGTGCATAGGTCGAAGACGCGGAAGGTGCGCGTGGCGAGGTCGAGCGTGGCGCACGTGGCGCTGTCACGGGCGGTTACGCCGTAGACCGAGCCCGGGTTGAGCACACGCAGCCCGCCGAGATCCACCTGCATCGGACAGTGGGTGTGGCCGAGCACGATGACATCAGTGTCGGCGGCGTAGCGCGCACGCAGCTGGTCGAAGATCGCCTGGTGGCTGTCGGGGAAGACGCTCGCGATGTCGCTCCAGGGGGCGCCATGGGCGACCAGGATGCGCACCCCGGCAAGGGTGAGCCTGGCGGTAGCAGGCAGGGCGGCAATGTACCCGATCGTCGCGTCACTCACCACCCGGCCCACCTGGGCGAGCTGCGCCGCCCGCGGGCTGGCGCGCCAGCGCTCCTGCGCGTAGAGCACCGTATGCTCATGGTTGCCCTTGACACCGGTGGCCCCAAGGCGCGCGAGGATGGGGACGATGGCGTCGGCGTCGGCGCCGCGATCAACAATGTCGCCGGCGCAGATCAGGCGGGCGACCTGCTCGCGGGCGAAGATCGCCAGCGCCCGTCGCAGTCCTGCGAGGTCGCCATGGATATCCGCGACCAGTCCCACCACTGCCATGCGCGTCGCCCCCCTTCGCTGCGCGATCTACCGTATCATAACGCGTGTGGCAGCACTCTTGTCGTGACGCCGCACGATACGATGGGCTGTGACCGTCCCTGAAGCCCAGGGCGCCGAGTTGACGAGGAGCCACCGTGAAAGCGTTCTACGAGTCCTTCTATACCGCCGTTGCCCGGAGCGCGGCCCACGCTACCTTCTGCGCGCGGGTCTTCGGCCGTGACCTCGCGCAGCATGGCTTTGCCAACGTCGCCCAGCTCGAGCAGCTCGCCATCGCGACCGGGCTTAGAGCCGGCGTCCACGCGCTCGACCTTGGCTGCGGGAATGGCAAGATCGCCGCGTTCCTGGCCGAGTGCACGGGCGCCCGGCTCACCGGGCTCGACTATAGCGAAGAGGCGATTCGGCAGGCGCGGGAGCTGGCCGCCGGCAGCGAGGGCCGGCTGAGCTTCGTCGTCGGCGACATCAATCACCTGGAGCTCCCGCCCGCGACATTCGACGTCGTGCTGGCCATCGACACGATCTACTTCAGCGACGACTACGCCACCACGATCCGCGCGGTGACGGCGGCCCTGCGCCCGGGCGGCCGGCTCGGACTGCTCTACTCGTATGGCCGGGAGCCGTGGGTGCCCCGGGAGCAGTTCCCGGCGGAGCGCCTGCCGCCCGAACGCACCCCGCTGGCTGACGCGCTGCGGGCGAGTGGGCTGAGCTTCCAGACCTGGAACCTGACCGATGCAGAGTATGATCTGGCCGTGCGGCGCAGGGCGGTGCTGGAGGAGCTGCACGAGCAGTTCGCCGCCGAGGGCAACCTGTTCATTTACGAGCAGCGCATGGGCGATGCGGAGGGGATTCGCCAGGCGATCACGGAGGGCCTGCACGCCCGCTACCTCTACCTGGCCGAGCTGCCGACTGGCACCGACACTGGCTCGGGGTGAGACGACTCGCCCCACCCTGGATCGGTGACTATCCCCAGGAGATCCTATGGCCCGCACCAGCCCGAATGCCGTGCTCCGCGAGCTGGAGCGCCTTGCTGATGACCCAGAGGCTCAGGCGAGCTACGCCGCCACGGTGCTGACCACCGAGCGCCGCGCGCAGATCGTCGGCCCGGCCCTGGCCGCCCTGGAGCAGCAACCCCTCCCTGAGGCTCGCCCAGCCCTCCTGCGGCTCTACGCTCACCTGGGCGCCGATGGCACGCGCCACGACGCCGGCGGGACGTTCCGCGCTTCCATCCTGCGCGCCCTGCGCCCCTGGGCCACGATTGACGACCTGCCCCTGCTCGAGCGGGCCGTCACCACCTACGAGTTCCTCCCGCCCGGCCGCTCCGAGGAGGCTACGCCGATCCGTGGCGCTGGTCTCGTCGCCCTGGCCGACCTTGACCCGGAGTTGGCCGGCTTCCACGCCGCGCGCCTACTCGTCGATATACACACCTCGCGCCCGAGTGGCGAGCCGGCCAAGACCGCCGCCGGCGTCCTGGCCGCCTGCTCCGAGCACCTGGCGCTCTACCTCTACACCCTGCGCTCTACCTCTACACCCTGCGCCCCACCCAGCATGAAGACGTCGCCGCCGAGTGCCTGCGCCACCTCGCCGATGCCCCCGAGACCATCACCCGTGAACTCTGCGCCCGCTACGGCCCCGAGGCGAGCGAGGCGGCCCAGCTCGGCCTGATCGATATGCTCGTGGCCCGACCGGATCGCGCGCTCTTCCACGACGAGCTGCGGGGGCGCCTTCGCGCGCCAGGGTCGCTCACCGTGCTCCGCTACCTGGTCGTCGTGATGGCGGCCAGTCGGCGCCGCGAGCTGATGGACGAGGTGGCCGCCGCCGTAGCGGCCGAGCGTGATCCACAGCGTCTCACGGTTATCGTCGAGGCACTGGAGTTGCTGCCCAACGATGGAACCGTCGCTAGAGCAGTGAGCGTGGCACAGACACGCCTCCAGGGCTGCTGAGGAGGAACCGATGTCTAATGATGAGCTCGTACTCAGCGACCTCTCGATGCCCGATGCACCGGCGGCCTGGCGATCGTTCAGCGACCAGGTGATGGGCGGCATCTCTCAGGAGCAGGTGACGGTCGAGGAGATCGACAGGAAGCGCTGTGTGCGCCTGCGCGGCGAGGTGCGCCTCGAGAACCGCGGCGGCTTCGTGCAGGTCGCGTTGCCCCTGGAGTCCCAAGGAGGCCCTCTCGACGCCCGCGGCTACACCGGCGTGCGCCTGCTTGTCTGGGGTAACGGCGAGGAGTACCGTCTTCACCTGCGGACGACCGACTGTCGCCGGCCTCAGCAATACTACTGGGCACCCTTCGTCGCCGAGGCGCGCTGGCAGGCTGTCGATCTGCCCTTCGTAGCCTTCCAGCCCAAGGGGCTCGATGCGCCGCTGGACGCTGGGGCCTTAACCCGCCTCGGCGTGGTCGCGTATGGGCGCCCCTTCTATGCCGATGTGGCTATGGCTCGCGTCGCGCTGTACTGATGAGGAGTTAGTAGCGTAAGAAAGGTTATGTCCATTGGCTGTGTCGAAGGAGGGGTGTTTATAGAAAGGGTCATCTTGCGTGCGCCAGAGTAACTCCCCGAAATTGCTGGCGACGCACTGGTTCTCGTCTGGAAGCAAGAGCCGGTCGAGACAGTGATCACCTACGGCGACACACTGATCGGGCGCGAAGAGGTCGGCTGAGAGTCCTGAGGGTACTTCGCCAAGATTGCTGCCATCCCCCAGCACAAGTACGGCCCACGGCTTATAGATCTTGTCCTGACCCCGTGCAGCGGCTCGACTCTGCTCGGAGATACGAGCCGAGCGTCAGGGCATGGGGCCACCGCGCGGGCGATGTTGACTGGAGGCGCAGCAAGGTTTGAGCTGAAGACAAGCATTGAGGGACAGTAACCACGAACAATCTCTAGCTTCCGTAGTAGGTGGCCATAGTTAGCGGCTTAGCGGCTCAAACGAGCTCAGATCAAGGCCGTGCTTGTGGCGCCAGCCTGTACAATGGTGTTCTGCCACAATATTTGGCTCGTAGGCTACTTCATTGCATCAAGCGACATTAAATAATACTTTAGCGAAGATTCTTCGATCATTGGTCTGAAAATTTCGACCTCCTTTATTCGAATAACATAGGATTGCCCAATAACGGCGCCATCCACTAAGTTCTTTGCATCAGAGTCGATGTCGCCAGCTATACTGCTATCATCCATTTCTATTTCAAACTTCATCGTTCTGAGATTTGCCCCGATTAACTTTGCTGTGATTGTGAATTCTCGAAATGCCTGCTCCTCAAAAGACCTAATAGATCTAGCGGTCTTTTGGGCTGTCAATGATGAAATAGCGGCTACGCCACCTTTACCAGGATGCGGCGAACCCCATTCAATTTTGATGTCTGTCACATCTAAATTAACAGACTCTAAAAACTCCACAAACGAAGATGATACACGCGATCCTAAATCCATTAGCCTACTTTGCAGAACTCTGTCATCTTCTGCTATACGTATAAGGTTAAGCATTTCATTTAAGGCATCACCGATTTTTGTGTCATCAAAGAGGTTGGCAGTAGCAGATGAAGCCATGTTGACACGGAAGGAGCCAGGGCTAAATCCAACGACATTTAGTTGCATATCAATGACAGTGTCTTGAGAAAATGCACCTTTAATCGAACCGGTTCCAAATATTTTATTTCCGATAGCATTTAGTAATCGTTGAAAGTTAGATATAACAGACCCTAATCTTCCTACAGGTATCTCATTTCTTTCTGGAGTAATAGTTTCCAGTGAGATATCCACACTTTCACGACGCATTTGATTTGCACGCTTAGAAGGCGATTCAAAGACGCTCTGCATTGTAACAGTAGGAATATCTAGCCTTTCCCCTTCTTGTGGCAGTTTGTAAGGGTCAATACTGATTGCCTTAACAAAATCAATCTTAATTTCCGTAGAATTATCTAAGGGAATGTAAAGCAGGATGAGGTTTTCACCTTCAACTTTCGCAAAAGCTGTATGAAGGTCTATGCCTCCAGATCGAATGTACTCAAACCGTCGGTGTGAGACAGGTGCAATAAGCCATTCTTCTCCCTCTTCATCGTCTCCTGTTAACACCACCAGGAATAAAGATCCCACTTGATTGCGGCAGGAAAACAAGACAGGTCGATCATAATGCTCATATGTCTCAATGATTTCCAAGGCGCCTAATATTGTATTATTGAGAAAGTTTTTCATGTCTTTGTTCCGTTAGGTTGCAATAACGCAGTGAACTGCTTCCAAGGCTCTCTTCCTTCTGGCACCCACCACGAGTAATGTGACTTTTCCGCTCCTGGCGTATTTAGGAAGACCCCATCATCTTCTTGTAGTATTCCTCTTGCCACCCATTTGGGACGTGCTCCGGGCACTCGTCTTTTAAGCCTTAAGACATCTTCTATGTCCGTGTAAACTGACAAACTGCTAGCCTTGCATGGATCGTCCCATTCCTGATCTTTCCGTAATTCAAAATATGAGCGAAAATCTCGCTCTTTAGGTTGTTGCTTGTCTGTAAGCCTAAACACCTCTCCACTGACTGAAATAGCTTTATCTGGTGGACACCCCTGAGGAAAGTGCTCTGGCCAATGCATGGGATCTCCATTAGGTCTAATATTTACACTAGCACAAATGCAGGAGAAGATGTGACCTAAATTGTACCACAGCTGTCCTCTGCTGGCTACGTTACGGCCCGAGCTACTTCTTTGGTTGGTGCTCCCTGGCAGAGATCGACAGGAACGAGCGCACGGCCTTTGAGCCCTGCGCTCGTCTTGTGTCGAGATCTGAGGAGCGCCTACCCCTGCCGCTCCTTTCGGCGGAGCACCGTGTCCACCTTGTCGATCGCCTCCTGCTGGGTCTCGGGCAGGACGTGGCCGTAGGTGTTCATCGTCACGCTGATCTGCGAGTGGCCGAGGATCTCCATCACCACGCGCGGGTGGACGCCCTGGGCGATCAGGAAGGTCGCGCAGGAGTGCCGCAGGTCGTGGAAGCGGATGCTGTCCGGTAGCCCGGCCTGCTTCAGCGCGCTCTTGAAGTGGCGCAGCAGGTTGCGCGGGTGCAGTGGCGTGCCGACCTCGGAGGGAAAGACCAGGCCGTGCTCCTGCCACTCCACGCCCAGCGCGGCCCGCTCCTGCTGGAGCCGCTGCCAGTGCGCCTGGAGGGCCACCACGAGCGTCTCCGGCAGCGCCAGCTTCCGCGTGCTCGAGGCGGTCTTCCCCTCGACGACCCGCAGCGTGCGCGCCTTGAAGTCGATGTCGGCCCAGCGCAGGGCGAGCACCTCGCCCCGACGCAGGCCCATGCCCAGGGCGATACGGTAGAGCACATCGAGGCGATGGCCCTCCACGGCGTCGAGGAGCCGCCGGGCCTGCTCCTCCGTCAAGGGCTCGATCTGATGGCGCGGCACCCGCGGCGCATCGACGACCGCCACCACGTTGCGCGCCACCAGATCCCACTTGAGGGCCTGCTCGATCGCATGGTGGAGGACGGCGCGCACGTACTGGGTGGTGCGCGCCGAGAGTCCCTTCTCCTGGACGGCGCGCAGCAGCGCCTGGACGTGCTGCGGGGTCAGCTTGGTCAGCTTCACCTTGCCGATCGCCGGCTTGATGTGGCGGCGCACGATGTCGTGGTAGCTCTGGTATGTGCTGAGCTTGTTCGTCACCTTGACGTTCTGCTCTAACCAGTTATCCAGGTAGTCACCGATGGTCTGATCCTCGCCGACAATGAGCGTGCCCTGTTGCTGCTCGCGTAGGGCGACCTTGAGCTTCTCGGCGACCTCCTTGCGGGTCTCGCCGTAGATCCACTTGCGCCGGCGCCGGCCGCCGCTGTACCCCATATCCACGGAGGCGCACCAGCGTCCATCCTCGCGCTGGTAGATGCTACCCTCGCCCTGGCCTCGTCGTGTTCCCATGATGGTCGATCCTTTCGCAGCTAGTCGTGGTACTCAGTGTGGGTGTCAATCCAGGCGTGCAGGGCGGCGAGCGGGATGCGGCGGGCATTGCCGCACTTGACGACGGGCAACTCACCCTTGTAGACCAGCTCGTAGACGGTCGAGCGGCCAAGGCTGAGGAGGCGCGCGGCCTCGTCAATGCGGATGAGCAGGGGCTGGGTGGGCTGAGAGTTGGGCTGGGCGGATGTCATCGTCGTGGTGTATTTCGTCAGGTTGTGCTGTGATCGTCAGTGGTTGGCCAACCACGGCTACCTTACCAATCCACCCCCGAGCTATACAAATCTTCCCACTCGTGTCGCAGCATCTGCTGGTGCCGCACAGCCTTCGTGGGGCATCAGGGGACAGGTGCCCTAGTCATGTGGAATCATCCGGGCCAGACACACCCCTTCAGAGGAATCAAGCGCTTCAATGCGGCTCCGCGCCTCCCACACACCAGCGGGCGCAGGCGGACAGGTGGCCTAGTCGCGTGGAATCAACCAGACCCCGCGTCGCTGCAGACCTCGTACACGCCCGTGAACACGGGCGGACAGCTGGCCTAGTCGCCGGGATCGTCCCAGACCAGCGCGCGCCAGTTTGTCGGGATCAGGCCGTCCGTCAGGGCCTGGGCGATCATGCCCTGGTGCCGATGGTCGGCGCGCAGGACGTGGTGGTAGCGGCAGAGCGTGCGCAGGTTCCCCAGGTCGTTCGTCCCGCGCTTGCCGCTGACGATGTGGTCGATATGCGCCTCCGCCAGCGCGACCGGGTGCTGGCCGTAGGGGTACTGGCACAGCCCGTCGTCGCGCTCCCAGACCTGGCGGCGTAGGGCTCGCCACAGCTCACGCGGAGGTCTTCTTCGCGGCATCGACTTCTCTCCTGCTGAGAGAGACAGAGCGCACGTACCTGGTGCGCTCTGCCCGCCTCGACTGCGCAGCAA
>JAAXUL010001066.1 GCA_013336035.1 Chloroflexales bacterium | reverse complement strand
CGGCGGGGCGTCCCGGCCAACGGGCTGGCCGTTGGCGGCCTGCTGGCCGGGGGGGCGGCGCGGGCGCGCCGGGGGGGGCGGCGTGACGGACCGGCGGGGCCGGGGGCGCTGCTTCTGCTCGCGGGCATCTATGTGGCGGCGGTGAGCACAGCGTTCACGCTGCAGCGCTTCTTCCTGCCGCTGGCGCCGGTCTACGCCGTGGCGGCGGGCTGGGCGGCCTGGCGGCTAGCGGGGGGCGGGCGGGCCCTGCTCGGCATGGCCATGGCGCTGGTTGTGGTACTATGGGGCGGGTCTGCCGCCGGGGCGCGCTACGTGCTGGACAACCAGCCGGCCGACGAGGTGGCGATCGTGCGCATGGTCGAGGCCGCGGCCCCGCCAGGCTCCCTAGTCGCGGCCCGCGTCGCCGGCAGGCTGCCGGTGGCAAAATACTCGGCCATCGCCCACCGGGTGGTCGAATGGCCCGCGGGCGCCGACGTGCAGCGGCCGATCAGCGCAGCCGATCTGGCGGCGGCGCACGCCGCCGGGGCGGCCTATGTGATCTGGGACGAGGCCACGGGCCCGCCGCCCCTGGCCGACCCGGTCGCCGCGCGCGTGGCCGGCGGGGGCAGGTACGCCCTGTATAGGATTGCCGAATGATCTCCACCCCTGCGCGCTGGGGCACCCCGATCCGTGCGGGCGCCAGGACGCGCACAAACACCTCGCTGCTGCGCTACTACCTTATCGGGCTGGTGCTGCTGGGGCTGGCCCTGCGGCTCTGGTTTATCGCCGTCAACGACATCGACCCGCGCTTCTCGGCGGCCGACGACGGCGACTACTACCAGCGGGCCCTGCGGCTGGCGGCCACCGGCCAGTACCTCGACAACTCGTGGCTGATCCGCCCGCCGGGCCACGTCTTTCTGTTCGCCGGCCTGCTGAAGCTGGCGATGTGGCTCGGCGACCCGGCCATCGGCATCGGGCTGATCCGCGGCGTGCACGTCGCGCTCTCGCTGCTGCTCATCCCGATCGGCTACGACATGGCCCGCCGGCTCTTCGGCCGCCCCGCCGGCCTGATCTTCGCCGCCGTGCTGGCCGTCTGGTTCCCCCTGGTCGAGCTGCCGGCCCTGATCCTGAGCGAGCCGCTCTTCCTCTTCACCCTGAGCATCCACTGCTGGCTGCTCGTGCGCTGGCGCGACGCGCGGCGAGAGAGCTGGGGCCGCGGCGGGGGCAAGCGCCGCCCGTGGCTGTGGCTGGCCGCGGCGGGCCTCGTGCTGGGCTACTGCGCCCTGACCCGCTCGCCGGCCCTCTACGGCTCGGTGTTCAGCCTGGCCTTTATCGCCGCCGAGCTGCGCCCCACGGTCCTGAGCATGCGCCGCGCGGCGCTGGCCCCCTGGCTGCGCCGCTTCGCGGCCTGGGCCCTGATTTTCCTGCTGCCCTTCGCGGCCGTGATCGCGCCGTGGACGGCGCGCAACTACCTGACCTACGGGCAGGTGATCCTGATCGACACCCTGGGCCCGGTGAACCTGTGGATGGCGATGAGCGATGCGGTCAACGACGGCCGCGGCGAGAACGAGGCCAAGGCCATCCTGGCGGGCATCCCCCAGGAGGAGCGCCAGGATTTCGTGAGCGCCGACCTCGGCCGGATCATACGCGAGGAGCCGCTGCGCCTGACGCGCAACTTCTGGCCCCACTTCCTGCACATCTGGAAGGCCCAGTTCGTCGAGGACTTCTTCGTCAAGGTGAGCTTCTTCACCAGGCCGCTGCGCGAGATAGCGCCGCTTGGCGCGCTGGGCGACCTGCTGTGGCTGGTCTTCAGCGCGGCGAGTCTCTTCACCCTGGCGGGTCGCCCGCGCGAGGGCGGGTTCCGGCTGGTGGCCCTGGGCTGGATCGCCTACTCGTGCCTGACCGTGATGCTCATCCACGTCGAGCCACGCTACCTGCTGCCGGTGTGGCTATTCATGGCCCTCTACGGCGCGGCCGCCCTGGGCGCCCTGGCCAGCTGGCTCGCCGGGCTGCGCCACGACCGCGACCAGGCCCTCGACGAGGCCAGCGCCTATCTACGCTCGCCGTGGGGGATCGCGGGCGCAGCCCTCTGTGCCGCCTTCCTGGTGCTGGTCTTCACCTACCGCGACTACCCGGGCATCATTAGCCGGGGTATGCAGCGCGAGGGCTACCGCAACGCCGGGGCGAGCGCCTACGCCAAGGGCGACGCGCAGGCCGCCATCGCCGCCTACGAGCAGATGCTGGCCGTGGCCCCCGACTTCATCGACGGGCGCACCGAGCTGGCCCGCATCTACCTCGACCTGGGCCAGCTCGACAAAGGCTGGGAGGCCCTGAGCGAGCGGCAGACCCACCGCGGCGACGTGGTGCGCGGGGCCCTGGCGCGGGCCGGGGGCGACCTCGAGCGGGCGGCCTTCTACTTCGAGGACGCCGAGGTGCGGGCCGGCGAGGACGTGCAGAAGCTCACGCTGGAGTGGCTGCACCCGGCGCCCGTCACGGCCCTGACCCTGGGCGATGGGCTCGACTTCGGCTATGTGCAGGGCTTCTCGTTCGGCGAGGAGCTGCCCGCCGCGGCGGGCGAGGCGCCGCGCAGCTACCGCTGGCTGCGCGAGCGGGGACGGATCGTGCTGCCCCTGCCAGCGACGCTGCGCCCCGGCATGGTGGTGCGGCTGCGCGTGGCCGGCGGGGTGCCCGGCGAGACGCCGCTGACGATCACGCTCGGCGGGGTCGCGACGGTGCTGCCCGCGCGCGGGGGCGAGTGGCGCGTCTACCAGATAGCCGTGCCCGCCAGCCTGGCCGGCCAGAGCCGCCTGGAGCTCGGGCTGCGCGCGCCGACCTTCATCCCCGTCCAGCAGAACCCGGCCAGCGGGGACGCGCGCCTGCTGAGCGTCATGGTGAGCGACGTGGTCGTCGAGTAAGCGGGGCGCTACCCCGCGACCCGAGTTTCTTTGCGAGGGGGCCAGCTCCCTCTGGACACCCTAAAAGAGGTAGCTCTGCTACCGACAACGCCTGCGCGGTCATGCCGCCTGGGGAGCGACAGTTGGGTGCCCTGGGGTGCCGACAGGCTGCCCGGCAATCTACCCGAAGGCCCCAGGGCGACTGCC
>JAAXUL010000309.1 GCA_013336035.1 Chloroflexales bacterium | reverse complement strand
CGTCCTGGGTCGACCAGTCGGAGTAGCCGTGGTTGGTGACCACCGAGCCGAGGCGGCTCTGGGTTGCGGTCTCGTACTCAGCCGAGCACTTCACCCAGGTCGCGGCGCTTGCCCGGGCGAGCAGGCCGCACTGGTCGTACTGCGCGTTCGGCGCGCTGTGGAGCTCGGCGCGGAGCGTGAAATCGCCGCGCAGCGGGGTGAAGAAGAAGTGCCCGTTGTCGCGCTGGAAGCCATAGTGGGTGCGCTGCCAGTAGTCGGTGTCGGGGGCGGTGGTGAGCTCCAGCACGTCGGTGAGCTGCCAGGCCGGCGGCTCGTGGGCCCACTGGAAGCGCGCGCGGTGCGCCGGGAGCGTGATCAGCATACCCGTCGGTTCCTTTCTGCGCTGCCCTGCCCCGATCGCCGCAACTCGCGTCAGGGCGCTGCGGCATACTTCGCCGCCAGCTTGCGAATCGTCGTCGCGTTGCGGACAGTGAGCGGGGGCAAGGCCAGCGCTTTGCCCACCCGCGGCCAATCGATCAGCGACTCCATCGTCTTGCCCTGCCAGAGCCAGTAGATCTCGCGCCCGTGGACATGCAGGGCGTCCATCGGGGTCTCGCAGGCCCGCAGCTGGTCGTGCAGGGCAACGGGTGGCACCTTGGCGAGAAATATGATCGGCAGGGTCGCGGTGCCAGCGTCAAGCCCCGGGTCGGTAAAGGGCACATAGGCGGCAATCGCCGCCAGCTCCGGCGGCGTGCGCAGAAACGTGGCCACCGCGTACCCAAGCCGTGCCTGGAGGTGACCCGCGAGCGTTGCTTCCAGCTGCGCGGCATCACGCTCGGCCGATCGGGATAGCGCCAGCCCTCATGGCAGATCGCGATACCGAACCGCAGCCCGTTGATCTCGAAGATGCGCCGGGTCGTCCCGGGCACATAGAACGCCTCTTCGGTCGGATACAGCTGGTTCTTGGTCTGGTAGCCCTGATCTGCCCCTGGGCGTCGATGACCACCGCGACATTCTCCCTCCCCGCCGCTGTGAGCCGCTCCATCCCGAGGATGACCGCTACCCCATAGGTGCGCCCCCACGCAGACACGGCCTGGAGCACCCGCTCCTGCTCTGGCTGTTCAAAGGGCAGGACGTCAAAATCCTGCCCGCGCAAGCCAGGGAGGTAGGCTTCCGGGAAGCACACGATCTTCGCGCCCTGGGCCGCGGCGTTGGCCAGGAGCTGCTCGACCGTGGCCAGGCCTTCCTCCAGGCTGGTGGCGATGTGGGGCGATGCTAAGCCAATCTTCATGGATGACCTCTGCTGATTGGTGAACCGCTGGTGGAATCTTGGGCTGCTCAGGCCGGCTCAGAGGCAACACCGACCCTACACCGTGATCTCGATGCGGTTGCCGTCGGGATCCTGGACGACGCTCTCGTAGTAACCGTCGCCTGTCCAGCGGGGGCCGTCGAGGACGGGGTAGCCGCCGGCGCGCAGCCGCTCCGTGAGCACATCCACTGCCTCGGTCGAGCCCGTGGCGAGCGCCAGGTGGATGTAGCCGGTGAACTGGGCCCGCTTGTCGTCGCGCGAGGCCGGCACCCCGGCCATCTGCATCAGCTCCAGCCGCGCTCCCGACGCGAAGCTCAGGAAGTACGACTCGAACTGGTGATCGGGGTTGTGGTACTTCGCACCGGCGCTGGCGCCGAAGTAGGTCTCGTAGAAGGCCCGCAGGCGCTCCAGGTCGTGTGTCCAGATCGCGATGTGCTCAATCTGCATCAGCTCCTCCCTGGGCACTGGCTGCGGATACCAGCGGGTAGAGCAGACGAAAGTGCTCGCAGACCAGAGGCATGTCCTCGGTCGGGGCGCGCCCAATACGCGGGAGCACTCGGCTGAAGTAACGCCAGTGCGCTTCACGCCAAGAGGCCAACGAGCGGTCGCCCTCGCCCTCTGCGGCGGCGAAGGCCGCGGCTACTTCGTTGTAGGCACGCACGGTCACCTCAGTGGTCTCGATAATGCACAGTGGCTGACCGGGGCCGTCAAGGACGATGGTGATCAGGCCCGGCTGGGGGATCGGCGTGCCCTCGGCCTCCCACTCCCACAGCGCCGAGCAGGTCGCGGTCTTGCGGCCCTGGCGTATCAAGGCCCCGAGCTCGTCGGCGAGGGCAGGATTGTCGCCAAACGATTCGGCAATGTAGCGCACCTGACGGTGCGGGGCGTCAGGCGGGAGGATCGCCAGGTAGGCCTGCCAGAATTGGGCGATCGCATCAGGGTTCATGCGGGTTTCCTCAGCGGTCAACCAGGCCGCCAAGATCATACCATGCCGGGGCGTGCGCGGCTGAGCGCGGGCCAGCCATGCCTACGGCAGACGTGGCGCTGCGACACGACGCGCTCGCTGATTGCGGCGAATCACGGCACGAGCCTTGACTCTGACGTAACGTTATAGGGTATACCAGTGGGGTGCACCCAGCCCGGCGTGGCTGACCTTTGGAGGGACAAGATGACCTATACCGTCAAACAGCTCGCCACGCTGGCCGGCATCAGTGTGCGGACGCTGCACTTCTACGACGCGATCGGCCTGCTGCGGCCCGCCCAGGTCGGCGTGAACGGCTACCGCTCCTATGACGAGGCGGCCGTGCTGCGCCTCCAGCAGATCTTGTTCTACAAAGAGCTGGGCCTCAGCCTGGACGCCATCCGGGCGGTGCTCGACGATCCGGGCTTTGAGCTCCTCAGCGCGCTGGAAAGCCACCGCCAGGCACTCCAGCACCGGCTGCGCAGGCTCCAGCACCTGATTGCGACCGTCGATCGGACGATCGCCCATCTCAAAGGAGAAGCTTCCATGGAACCCAAGGACATCTTTGCGGGCTTCAGCAACGAGGTACAGGCGGAGTATGCGCAGCAGGCCGAGGCGCGCGGACCTACGGTGGTCAACACAGCATGGCAACGTCAGGTGCTGCGTGGCGTGGGCCGCCACACCCAGCGCGTGGGCCAGGCTCACAGACATATGCGGGACGCTGCACGGCCCTGGCGCAGCTGCGGATGGTCGGCATATGGGTCAGCGCGTAGCTGCAGCCGCGCGGGTCTGGGCCTGGAGCCGCCGCGCGTGGAGGAAGCTGGGGACGTCGCACGTCCAGGTGTCGAGAGTCAGGGTCATCGCGATCTCGTCGGCCACGCAGAGCACTCCAGCGGCGGCGGCGACCCAGAAGAACACGCCCCCAGTGTCGAACCCAAACAGCGCCACGGTCGCGACGAACAGGGTGATGCCCCAGAACTTGGCCGTGTAGGCGTGGCAGTTACAGAACCGGCGGTACTTTCACCAGTCGGTGAGCCAGGAGAGCAGCCGCGCCGCGACCATGAGCAGGATCGGCAGGGCGGCAGCGATGATCGCTCCCTAAGATGATCGTCACGATGAGCAGGGGGACGAAGAGCATGCCGAAGATGGCCAGGAAGACCATCGCCACGATGAACGTTCCTGCCTCCACCGGCTGGCGGGACGCGCCAGCGGCGCTGTGGATGGGGGAGCGCGCCTGCGATGATGCCAGCAGCCCGCCCCCGACCACGACCGACCCGATCAGCAGCAGTGCCAGGAATGGGATAAGCATCGGAGCCTCCTTCTCGCGTACCGGGTTCTTGTGAGCGATGCTAGCGCGACAATGCGCCTGCCGCAGTAGCTCAACGGTGAAGCGGGAGGGCGAAACATCGGTCAAGGCGGCAGCGCGATGCTGCGACGCTGGGCGTGTTTCAGCCAGGCGACCGATTGACGAAGCGGCTCATTTGTTCTATAGTCTCCCTACTATCCCTCACGCAACCTACGTTTTGTGTCGGGCCCTGAGCGTAGCGCCGCTTCGGCAGCACGCTTGTGCCGACCGGCTGGCTGTGCTACAGAAGGAAGGACAGGAGGAAGCCCATGCCCCGTGTCGTACACTTCGAGATCTCCGCAGACGACCCTGAGCGTGCCGTCGAGTTCTACGGCACTGTGTTCGGCTGGCATATCCAGAAGTGGGATGGCCCCCAGGACTACTGGCTGGCCGGCACTGGCCCCGACGACCAGCGGGGCATCGACGGGGCGATCATGCGCCGCGATGCGGGGATGCCCCCCGTCATCAACACCATCGACGTCGAGTCGCTCGACGCCACCCTCGCGCAGGTGCTGGCCAACGGCGGCCGGGTCGCTATGCCAAAGATGGCCGTCCCTGGCATCGGCCATATGGCCTACTGCTTTGACACCGAGGGCAACATGTTCGGCATGATGCAGCGCGACCCGAGCGCGGCGTAGCGTGGTGGGCTCGGCAGCGGTGCCGGGCTGACCCGAGAAGGAGCAGCTGGATGCGCAAGATCATCGTCTCCGAGTTTATGTCGCTGGATGGGGTGATCCAGGCCCCGGGCGGCAAGGACGAGGATACCGAGGGCGGCTTCGCCCACGGCGGGTGGACGCACCCGTACTGGCATGATGACATTGGCGCGCTCTTCGACCAGGCGATGCGCGCGAGCGATGCCTTGTTGCTGGGGCGTAAGACCTGGCAGATCCACGGCGGCGCCTTCGAGCCGATGGCGGAAGGCGACCCCTTCGGCGACGTGATGAACGCCATGCCCAAGTATGTGGTCTCGACCACCCTGACCTCAGCCGCGGCCTGGCGCAACTCGACGCTGATCAGCGGGAACGTGGTGGAGGAAGTGCGCGCGCTGAAGGCGCAGCCAGGCAAGAACATCCTCATCGACGGCAGCAGCGTGCTCATCCACACCCTGGCCCAGCACGACCTGATCGACGAGTACCACCTGCTGGTCTACCCGGTGGTGCTGGGGGGCGGCAAGAAGGTGTTCCCGGACGGGGTGCGGATCAACCTGCGGCTGGTCGAGGCCCGGCCCCTACCCTCGGGGGTCGTGGTGACGGACTATACGGTGGAGCGCCCCGCGTAGGCGCTGCGCACACTGGACGCCGGGGGCGCCGCCGTCGCGGGCGGCGTCCCCGGAAGGAGCATGGGATGGAGGCGCACAGCGGCGCTGACCAGGCAGACGAGCGGGCGATCCGCGCCGTGGTGGCGCCGTGGCTGGAGGCAAGCGGGGCGAATGATCTGCCCCGCCTCAGCAGCCTGATGGCCGAGGACGTGGTCTTCCTAACCCCGGGCCGCCCGCCAATGCAGGGACGTGCGGCCTTTCTGGCGAGCGCCGGCGAGGGACAGGGCCAGTACCGCATCGCGGCGACGGGCGAGGTACAGGAGGTGCAGGTCAGCGAGGACTGGGCCTATTGCTGGAGCCAACTCGTCGTCACGGTGACGCCGCTAGCAACCGGGACGCCCATCCGACGCCGTGGCCCGACCCTGACGATTCTGCGCCGGGAACCGGACGGACGGTGGGTGCTCTTCCGCGACGCCAACATGCTGACCCTTGAAGCCAGCACCTGAGGAGCTGCACGTGCCACGATCCCCACGCGCCACGTTGGCGCCAACCCCTGACGAATTCCTCGCCGGCTACGCGCCAACGGTGCAGACCATCGCCCAGGAGCTGCGCCGCCTCGTAACCAAAGCGTCCCAGGCGTCGTCGAGGCGGTCTACCCCGGCTGGCGCTTGATGACGCTCCGCGTCGGCGCGAAGCGCTATTGGGTACCGTGTGCCAGATGGCGTGCGCAGCCGCCACTTCTGCTTCATCGCTCCCCTTGACGGCGAGGTGCGCCTGGGGTTCGAGTACGGCGTGTTGCTCGAGAACAGGCACAGCTCTGGAGGGGAGCGGGAGCCAGGTGCGCTCTGTTGCCCTCCGCTCGAAGGAGGAGCTTGATCCCGAGCGACTGACTGCGCTCATGGCCGAGGCGGCACTGGTGGCTTTAGCACACGCTCGAGCATAGCCAGGCCGCCAACACCAAGAGCTACTCGTCATTTCGCTTTGCTGGCGCCGGCAAAGGCGGCAGTGATGCCGAGGATGAGGTAGATGACCCCGGCCAGGCGCTGCTGAGCTGCCACCAGCGCGGGATTACCCTGGAAAAGGGCCCGCGCGCCGCCGGCGAGCAACGCGTACCCCGTATTCACCACAACGCCGAGCGTGACGAACAGGGCCCCCAGGATGAGGATCTGGGCGGGGATCGGCCCCTGGGCTGGCGCGACAAACTGGGGAAGGAACGCCAGGAAGAACAGCGCGGTCTTCGGGTTCAGGACGCTCACAATCACGCCCTGCACGAAGATTCGTGACGCGGGCATAGCCAGGGCCTCTGTCGGTGGCGCCGGCCTGGAGCGGAGGGCCATGATGCCCAGATAGACCAGGTAGGCCGCGCCGGCATACTTCACCACCGCGAAGGCGAGTGCCGAGGACAGCAGCAGCGCGGACAGCCCGAGCGTGGCGGCGAGGACGTGGCAGCTATCGCCGACGCCGGCGGCCAGTGTGGAGACCAGGCCGGCGCGCCAGCCGCGCTCCACACTCCGCGCGATGGTGAAGAGCACGACCGGGCCGGGGATCAGCAGGAGGGCGAGCGCCGCGACGGCGAACCAGGCTAGCGTGGTCGGTGTGGGCATGGGTGCATTCCTCGGGTTCGGGACTGCGCTCCTTGGAGTATACTCCTTCCCGCCCCGTAGGTGGAGCGCGCCATGCGACGAAGCGATCGATGCCGAGCGCCTGACCGCACGCATCACCGAGGCCGCACTGGTCGCCGAGAGCTGCGGTCGCTGAAGGGCTGCTATGCGCTTGCAAGCTCTAACACGTCTCTGGATGCGGCGAGGGTGGTGGCGGGCCGGTGCGCTGGGTCAGGTCGATCTGCTCGAGGATCTGGCCCTGGGCGTCGCGCACCGTGAGGGACTGGGCGACAACAGGTTCCGGGCGCAGCGCGAGAAAGCCAGCCTGCTGGGCCTGCGCGCGGACGACCTGGCCGTCAGCGAACTGCACCTCGGCGACGGCGGCCTGCGGGTCGAGGAAGCGCCCCACGACCAGGGTGTAGTCGGCCCGCGACCCCGGGCCCGGGCCCCCATCCGTGAGATATTCAACCGCGCCGCCGACCGCGGGCTGGTGGAGTTCAGCGAACGCTCCGCCGCGCATGGTCAGCCAGTCGTTGCGCACCAGCCGGTAGCCGAGGATAGACTCGGCCGGCTGGCCGCCCTGGCCAGGCTCACACATATGGTAGGCCACGAGATGCCCGGCGAGTGCCGGCATAGCGCTTGTCTCGATCAAGGCGCGCCGGAGGAATGGCGGCGCCACGGCCTGTATCACGCGTGGAGGCAGCAACTCGTAGGCCAGGGCCGCGGAGAGGATGAGGCGGGCTGCTCCAGGGCGACGATGACGCTACGCATCGGCGCGAAGCGCCATCACGCCGTGCCGCGGACAACTGGAGCGCAGTCGTGCATTCCTCCGGCTGACGGGCGCGAGCCATGTCCCCGATTGTGCTACGATGCCGTAGAAGCATGGATGGAGGCAGACCACCACGATGGCAAAGCAGCGACCCCAGCACCGCGCCGTCTACCCCGCGCCCGAGGAGCTCCCCCAGCGCATCGCCAGCCGGCGCAAGCTCGCCGAGCGGATCATGATGGCGATGGCACTGCGGGCCGAGGATGAGGAGGCGGCGGCAGATCGGATCATGGAGAGCCTCATCCAGAGCTGTGGCCGCGCCGAGGTGGCGCGCATGCTGGCCCGGCTGATGAAGACCCTCGAGCACCCCGACGACCCGGAGGTCGAGGCCGCGCAGCTCTACAGCGCCTACGTGGCGAGCTGGCGCCGCTTGGGGGGCGAGCGCCCGCTGCTCTCGCTCGAGGAGCACCAGCGGCTGCGCGACGAGCGCGCCGACCTCATCGCCCGGGAGATGTTCGAGGGGCAGACCCTGAGCCCCGAGGAGCGGCAGCGGGTCGATGCGCTCGGGGCCCAGATCTTCGCCGAGCCGCACCTCTGGGATGACCTTATCCCGCCCAACCCGCCGGCGTCCGTGGCGCCCCAGGGCGCCCCGCCCCCCGCCCACGCGCGTCCCGGACGCAACGACCCCTGCTGGTGCGGGAGCGGCCGCAAGTACAAGCAGTGTCACCTGCGCGCCGACGAGGCGAGCGGTCTGTAGCCAGGAGTGACCAATGACCGACTGGGCCGCGTGGTTCCGGTACCAGCTTCAGGCGAGCGCCGACGGCTTCGCGTGGGCCGTCGAGCAGCTCAACCCTGAGTACCTCTTCGATCTCCCACCCGATCCGAGCTACCTGGGCACGTGGGAGCCGGCCCGACACGTCTGGCATGTCGCCGAGTATGAGCGCTGCCTGGTCATCCCCACCATGCGCCAGTGGCTCGGCGGCGAGCTACCGCCCGAGAACGCCTGGCCCGACGACGATGCCTCCTGGGCGCTGGCCCAGAAACAGCCGATCCGCCATTTTCTAGACACGTTCCGCGCGATTCGGCAGGTGCAGCTCCAGCTGCTCGAGCAGATCGCCGCGGTGGACTGGACAGCGCCGCGGGCGACGCTCTGGGGCCGCAAGCCCCTC